>CAIYSZ010000025.1 GCA_903928965.1 uncultured Pseudomonadota bacterium | reverse complement strand
TCTGAAATTCAATCAAAATATACAAATACAGCCATTCGCCGGACAGCTTGATTTTCCAGATCACGTCCTCGTGGCGTTGCGCGAAATCCTCGGTAACGTAACTCGCCTTTACACTCTCCAAGCTGCCATAGTCCAATTCAGGCAATAAATCTTGCGGAATAAAGCCTTGCAGCAAATCCCGAACCAAGGCCGGATTGGAGAATAGCGATTTATAACTGCCGTCGTGGTTTTTGTGCATGTTCTATGTTGTTGCCAATAAGTCCTCTATTAAAAACAGCAAATCAAACCCTGACCGCCCGCCGCGCCCGGGCCGCCGGCGTTGCCCCGGCGCGGTGGCGTTGATCGCCGCCTAAGCCGATTCTTGACTATAAGTCTTGACTAATTAAACAAGTGCGTTTCTACCCGACTATAGACATGAAAAGCATTTGACAACAGCCTATCTTGCGTCAAAAAATGCCGAAAATTACGAAATTTTACAATTTATACCTGTTGCCATAATAATTTTTTACTATAATAGTCAGAAACCTGCGGATTTGGCAACACTCTGAAAATAAATCACTTATTATTTATGTCATTTAATCGTAATCACTGGATAGTCTTTACTGCTGTTTTTTTATTCAGCTTCAGCGTCTCCGCCGCAAACTTAGTCATCGCGCGGCGCGGCTACACGCCGGATAACGCCGGGGCCAATCTGCATGAAACCCAACTCACTACCACTAACCTCAACCCCATCGGTTTTGGCAGGCTATTCAGCCTCCCGGTGGACGGGGCGATTTACGCGCAGCCTTTATACGTGTCCAATCTGAACATCAACGGCGGCGTGCATAACGTGGTTTTCGTAGCCACCATGAAAGACCAGGTTTACGCCTTCGACGCCGACGCCCCCGGCACCCCTTTGTGGCAAGCGGACTACTCTCAACCCGTGCCCGGCGCCACTCCGGCGCCGATTACCCATTACGCGGGCACCAATTCCGGCATTTCCAAATGGATAGGCATAGAAAGCACTCCGGTCATAGACCCTAACTCCAATACGCTCTATTTCGTGGCCAATACCTTGGAAAATTACAGCCGAGTATTCAGGCTCTACGCCGTAGACATTACCACCGGCGCAAATAAAGCCAACAGCCCGCAACTGATTACCGCCAGCGTCAACAGCCAGAACGGCCCCATCACTTTCAATCCGGTCAAGCAAAACCAACGCGCTTCCCTAGCCTTGAGCAGCGGTCACGTGATCGTCGCCTTCTCCGGAATAGACGACACCGGCCAATACTATGGCTGGACGCTGTCCTACAACGCCGCCACCCTGGCGCAAACCGGCGTATTCAACCCGGAACCCAGCAACAATGGCGGCGGCGTATGGCAAGGCGGGCGCGCGCCCACGCTAGACAGCCAGGGCAACGTCTATGTTTTCACCGGCAACGGCTTCGCCACGTCCAACCAGCCCACCGCCGATGGCGTCGCTAACTTTGCCGAAAGCGCGGTCAAACTGGACCCGGCCTCGTTGCGGGTGCTAGACTATTTTACTCCGGCTAATTACCAAACCCTGGACGAACAAGACTTGGATTTCTCAAGCTCCGGGCCTTTAATGCTGCCTAATGGCAATACCCTGATCGGCGGCGGCAAAACCGGCCTCATGTATCTGTTAAACGCCAAAAACCTTGGACAAATGCAAAGCAATGACGCCGGCGCTGTGCAAAGTTTCCAAGCCGCCTCCGGCGAAATACTTTCCGGTCCGGCTATTTGGGCCCGCAACGGCGTCGGCGCCGCCAACTATCCCTTGATTTACGTTTGGGGTTCATCCGATCCGCTCTACGCTTACGCCTACAACCCGCGGACCAATCAAGTCAATCCTACGCCGCAAGCGAGTTTTAACGCCAATAAACCCATTATGTATCCCGGCGGCATGCTGGCCGTGTCCGCCAACGGCAATCAAAACGGCGTCGTGTGGGCGGCCATCAACAGCCTCGGCGACCCGGACGTTAGCGTCACCCCCGGCGAACTGCACGCCTTCAACGCCGCCAACGTCAGCCAAGAATTATGGAACTCCACCTGGGTGCCGCGACGCGACGAAATGGGCTTGTTATCTAAATTCGCGCCGCCGTTGGTCGCCAACGGCAAGGTTTACATGGCCACGCAATCCAACCAATTAATGGTTTACGGTTTGTTACCTCCGAGCGACGCCGTATCGGCCACCGTGTGGCCGCCTATGCAAACCGCCCAGGGAGGCAGCGCCAATTATCAGTTAGCCGCTTATACCAACCTGGGCAACGCAATCTCCGCCAAATGGTCGGTAACCGGCTTGCCCGCCAATTCCATTGGCCGTTTTTACACCGACAGCAATCACCGCAACCAATTTCAAGTCACCTTAAACCCGAATACGCCGCAAGGTTTATATTGGCTAACCCTCACCGCGGTTTCCCCCGGCGGCGCAACCTTCCATCAACCGGCGCTACTGAATGTGGTTAACTCCGTTCAAGCATCTATCAGTAACGTGAGCGCCGACCACAGCATTTATGTTTACCCGCCCGCCCTGGCCGTGGACGGCAATCCCGCCACGTTTTGGGAAACATTGCCTAGCGCGCCTTACACGCACCATTACACCATTGACCTAGGCTCGGTTAAACCGGTTATCGGTCTTAGTTACCTACCGCGCCAAGATGGATGCGCCTACGGGACCATTCTGCAATATGAAATTCAATTTAGCTACAATCAATTCGATTATAAAACCATGGCGTCGGACGGCGCATTCGACTACAACGACGGCTGGCGCTGGTTCTCCTGCAATGGCAAAAGCTTCCCCGGTCTGCAAACCGTCGATTTTCCGGCTGTCAACGCCCGTTATATAAACCTAACTTTTTACTCATCCTTGCTTGAAAACAGCAACGAGGCCAACTATGCCGCCGCGGCGGAATTTAAAGCCTATACCGCCACCGGCAACATACCCGCGGTTAGCTTAACACCAAGTGCCACGACACTGTTGCTAGGCCAGCCTATAGCGCTAACCGCAACCATCAGCGGTAACAACCCGACCGGGGCGGTGCAATTCCTGCGAGACGGCGGCGACCTGGACTTTCCGGTTGTCTTAGAAAACGGCTCGGCGAGCTATGCAACCTATTTATTCGATACTCTCGGCCCGCACACCGCCGCCGCCAGTTATTTAGGCGACGCCAACAATAACGCCGGCCTGTCCGCCACCGTCAATATCAATGTCGTAGCGCCCACTGCCTTGTCGCTCTCAGCGTCCGCCGCGACCCTGAAAGTGGGCCAAACGATAAAACTGACCGCCTCCGTCCAGGGGCAAAATCCCACCGGCACGGTTCAGTTCTACAGCAATGATGCTCCGTTGAGCAATCCGGTTCAACTGGTTAATGGCGTCGCCACCCTATCAACCGCCAAATTGAGCAGCGGCGTCAATTCCATCAGAGCAAGTTATAGCGGGGACCAATATAACGCCGCCAACAATAATGCCGCGCCGCTAGTTGAGAATGTACTTTCTAATTAATGGATTAGCGTTTTTATCATCCATGACTAGCTAACAATACGCTTCATTTATCCTATGGAAGTTTTCGTTTAGCTGAAGCATAGGGTTCAATAGGCTATGATTTTGATTGCCCGCCAGCTAAGATAGTTCTAAAAGCGATTATTAAAAAAACCGTTTAATTAAACCGTGTTATTTAACCTAAATTCTGGTTAAATTATGTGATATGGCTCAATCCATGAATGTAGTCTAGTAAAATACTTTAACCATGGGCCACCGCGCCCGCCCCAGCCCAAAGTACCGCCCCCATTAGTCCGCAATCATCATAAGCTTTAGCAATGCCCGAAATATCCTATACTTGCGTCATGCAACCCGGTAAAAGCCGGTCATTGATCGGCCAAACGACCGGGCTAACGTGTATTATTCCGGCATAACGGTACGGATTCTGCTATATCACAGCTAGGCCGGACTCATTCGTTCTCATGTTTTCCTAAATCCTAACCCATGCTACAAGCCGATAAGCAAGGAATACCGCAGTTGTTAACTCAAGCCGTCGCCTTGCACCGGCAAGGGCAAACCGGCCAGGCTAAAAACCTTTATCAGCGCGTGTTGCAACTGCAACCCGCACTTTTCGACGCCCTGCACTTGCTCGGCGTTATCGCCATCCAGGAACAAGACTACACCCAAGCGCAAGCGCTGCTCGCTCAAGCCATCGCCGTAAACCCCGCCGCGGCCGAGGCCTATTACCATCACGGCATCGCCTTGTTAGCGACCGGAGATTACCCAGCCGCCGCCGATAGCCTCGCACAAGCAGTCCGCCTAAATCCCGGCCACGCCGGCGCAAGGGCCAAATTGGCCGACGCCTGTTTCCTAGCCGGCCAGTACGATAAAGCGCTCAACGGCTACCTGCACAGGCTAAGCCTGAACCCCGGCGCGGCGGAAACGCATTTCAGACTAGGCCAAATTTACCAAGCGCTAAACCAACACCAAAACGCCATTACCAGCTACGGCCATGCTATCGGGCTAAATCCGGATTTCGCGGAAGCCCATTGCGCGCGAGGCATGGCCTTGAGCGCGCTCGGCCGGCGCGAAGCGGCGCTGTTAGCCCTGGATCAAGCCATCCGGCTGAATCCGCAATTTGTGGAAGCCATCTACAATCGCGCGCTGGCATTGAGCGAACAACAACGCTTTTCGGAATCATTGCCTGATTACCGGCAAGCATTGGCCTTGAAGCCGGACTTCGCCGCCGGCTATCTCAAATACGGCAACGTGTTGCACCTGACGCAACAACCCGAAGCCGCCTTGAACTGCTACGCCAAGGCCATAGCGCTGCAACCGGAATTCGCCGACGCCTACTTTCACCGCGGCAACGCTCTTTATGACCTTGCCAGTCACGCGCAAGCCATTGAAAGCTACAACCGCGCCCTAGAACTTGACCCCGAACACGCCGACGCCTACAACCGCCGAGGATTATGCCGGCAAGCGCAAGACCGCCATGATTTAGCGCTGCCGGATTTTGAAGCCGCCATCCGGCTACGCCCGGACTTCGCGGAAGCCCATTGCAATCTCGGCTACGCTTATTCCCGCCGCCAGCAAGCGGATGCCGCCTACCGGCATTACCAAATTGCTCTCAATCTAAGCCCGGACATCGACTTTTTATACGGAAACTGGCTGCAACTGAAAATGCAAATCTGCGACTGGGACAGCCTGGAAACCGCCTGCCGCCTTGCGGAAAGCAAAATCCGCCGGCATGAAAAAGCCTGCCCCGCTTTCAACGTACTCGCCTTCAGCGGCGACCCCGCCCTGCATCAAACCGCCGCCGAAATTCTAATCCGGTCGCTTTACCCAGCCAAAGCCGATCTGCCGCCGCCGCGGGTTTACCCTGAACATGCAAAAATCCGCATCGCCTATTTCTCGGCGGATTTTCGCGATCACGCCACCGCCTACCTCACCGCCAACCTGTTTGAAAACCACGACAAACAGCGCTTTGAACTTTACGCCATGTCGCTGGGTCCGGAAACGCAAGACAGCATGCGCGCCAGACTGGAAAGCAGCTTCGACTGCTTTCTAGACATCCGCCATCTGACCGACTTGCAAGCCGCGCAACTAAGCAGAGACCTGGAAATCGACGTCGCCATCGACCTCGGCGGACATACCACATACAGCCGGCCGGGCATTTTCGCCTACCGCACCGCGCCGGTGCAGATCAATTACCTAGGCTACCCCGGCACCATGGCCGCCGAGTACATGGATTACATTATCGCCGATGCCTGCGTCATCCCGCCGGAAAACCGGCCCTATTTCACGGAAAGCGTCATCTACATGCCGCACGCCTACCAAGTCAACGACCCTACCCGCGAACTGGCCGGAGAGCAGTACACTCGCGCCGATTGCGGCCTGCCGGAACAAGGCTTCGTGTTTTGCAGCTTCAACAACAACTACAAAATCAACCCGGAAACTTTCGACAGTTGGATGCGCATCCTACGCCGGGTCGAATCCAGCGTACTCTGGCTAATCCAAGACAACCCGCGGGCGGCCGCGAACCTGAAACAGCAGGCTAAACGACGCGGCGTATCCGCCGACCGCCTGATCCTGAGCGAACGCATTCCGCAAATCCGGCATCTGGCCCGGCAAACCCTGGCCGGCTTATTTTTGGACTCCCTGCCCTACAACGCCCACACCACCGCCAGCGACGCTCTGTGGGCCGGGTTGCCGGTGCTAACCCTCATCGGAACGGCCTTCCCCGGCCGGGTGGCGGCCAGCTTGCTGACCGCGTTAAACCTGCCGGAACTCATTACCCGCGACCGCGCCGAATTTGAAAACCTCGCCGTCGAACTGGCGCAAGATACCGAAAAATTGGCGCAAATCCGCGCTAAACTGCAGCAACGGCGGCTTGACGCGCCGCTGTTCGACTGCCGTTCGTTCACCCGGCGCCTGGAAGCCGCCTATCTTCACGTACACCAACGCAGCCTAAACGGCCTCAAACCCGCCGACGCGCCGGCCAAACACCTTGAACAGGCTTACGAAGAAATTCATCCTTGTAAACCTTTGACGACAGCCCTACACCAAGGCCTATGAAAAGCAAACTGAACGCCCAATTAGCCCAAGCGAAACTTTATTTCGATCAAGGCGAAGCCCACCGCCGTAAACAGGAATACCCGGAAGCTCTGGCCAGTTTTGAACGCGCCATTTCGCTGAATCCCAATTACGCGGAAGCCTATTGGAAACGCGGCAACATCCTCTTAACCACCGGCCACCACGACGCCGCCGCCGCTTGTTACCGGCTGGCGGCCGCCATCCGCGACGACTACCCGGAGGCCTACCATAACCTCGGCATAGCCTTGCAACACATGGGTGAATATGCGCAAGCGCTGGACAGCCTGAGCCGGGCCATAGCGCTCAAGCCGCATTATCCTAGCGCCTACAATAGCCTAGGCGTGGTTTACAAAAACCTGGGTCAGCCCGAGCAAGAACTGGAATGCTACCGCCAAGCCATTGCCCAGCATCCCGAATTCGCCGAAGCCCACAACAACCTCGGCAACGCCTACACCAGCCAAGACCGCCTGACGGATGCGCTGGACTGCTACCAAAAAGCAGTCGTCTGCCAGCCGCAATTCGTTCAAGCCCATGCCAATCGCGGCAAGGTGCTGCGGCTCATGCGCCAATACCTGGAAGCCGCGGCTAGTCTGGAACTCGCCCTGAAGCTGGACCCCGATCATGCCGACGCCTGGTTCCACCAGGGCCTAGCCTACGACGGCCTGCAAGACTATGCCCAAGCCGCCGCCAGCTTTCAACGCTATGTCGCCCTGCGCCCGGAAGACGTCAACGGCTACCTGCGCCTCGGCGCGGCCCAAAAAATGCTCGGCCTATACAAGGAAGCGGAGAAAACCTTAACCCAAGCCGTCAAAATTCAGCCAAAATGCGCCGAAGCGTATTTCAACCTGGGCCTGGCTTGCCACGAATTGAAAAAATACCTTAAGGCCCTGGCCCATTACGACAAAGCCATCGCCCTCGCTCCGGAGCATGCGGCGGCTTACTACAACAACCGCGGCACTACTCTGTTCAGCATGCAGCAAACCCAAGACGCGCTGGCCTGCTTCGACCTAGCCTTAAAGCACAGTCCCGCTTATCCGCTGGCGCACTTGAACCGCGGCACGGCGCTGCAATGCCTCAACCAACACCAGGCCGCGCTGGATTGCTTCCTGCGCGTCATCGAACTGGAACCGGATAACGCGGAAGCCCGCGGCTACGCCGCCATCGCCCTCCAGGAACTAAAACGCTACCCGGAAGCATTGCAACATTTCGACCAGGCCTTGGCGCTTAAACCCGGTTTTGAATTTCTATACGGGCTCAGGCTGATGTGCAAACTGCAACTCTGCGACTGGAGCGACCTGCGGCAAGAATTCACCCGCATCCGCGCCGCCTTGCCGCAAGGCGAAAAAGTCACCCCGCCATTTCAGGTATTCGCCGTCACCGACAGCGCCGCCCTGCACAAACAAGCCGCCTTGATCTGGGCCGCCGCCAAATATCCGTCCGAACCGGGCGCGAAACCGGCCCCGCGCCCGGCCAGCGGCGGCAAAATCCGCGTCGGCTATTTTTCCTCCGACTTCCGCGAACATCCGGTCGGCCTGTTAATCGCCGAATTAATCGAACTCCACGATCGTGAAAACTTTGAAATCATCGCCTTCAGCCTGGACCCGGTCAGTCACAATCCGGTCAGCAATCGATTGCGGGCCGCGTTCGATCAATTCATAGACATCCACCCGCTCAGCGACCAGCAAGCGGCGGAATTGGCGCGCAACCTGAATCTGGACATCGCCGTCGACCTGAACGGCTACACTCAGCACGGCAGGCCGGGCCTGTTCGCCCAGCGCGCCGCGCCGGTGCAAATCAGCTATCTAGGGTATCCCGGCCCCCTAGGCGCGGACTGGATGGACTACTTAATCGCCGACAACACCGTCATTCCGGAACAGATTCGCGGCGAATTCACCGAAAACATCATTTATTTGCCGCACAGCTACCTGGTCAACGACAGCTCGCGGCCGATTTCCGGCAAACCCTTGCGCCGCACGGATTTCGGCCTGCCGGAAACAGGCATGGTCTATTGCTGCTTCAATAATAGTTACAAAATTACCCCGCGAGTATTCAATCTGTGGACCAAAATACTGAATACCGTTCCCGGCAGCGTGCTTTGGCTTTCCGCCGGCCCGGAAGCCCACGATAATCTGCTGCGGGCGGCGGAAAGCCTAGGCCTGGACCCGAAACGCATCATTTTCGCCACCCGCGTCGAGGCCGGCGACGAACATTTGGCCCGGCTATCCCTAGCCGATTTGTTCTTGGATTGTTTCCCCTACAATGCGCACACTACCGCCGCGGACGCGCTGTGGAGCGGACTGCCGGTCTTGACCTGCGCCGGCGGCGGCTTCCCCAGCCGGGTGGCCGCCAGTTTGCTGCACGCCATGGAACTGCCGGAGTTGGTCACATACAACCACGCCGCCTATCAAAGACTCGCCATTTCCCTGGGGCGGCATCCCGAACGGTTGGCCGCTCTTAAGCGCAAACTGCGGCAAAATCGGCTCGACGCGCCGCTGTTCGACACGCGCCGATTTGCGCGCAATCTGGAAGCGGCTTACCGGCAAGTTCACCAGCGCAGCCGCGACGGCCTGGAGCCCGGCGATCTCACCATTGCCGAGAACGCGAAAGCATGACCGTCGCCGACCAAGCGCAAAACTTGATTCGGCAAGGCGATGATTGTCAGCGCGACCATCGCCGCCAAGCGGCATTGGAATACTATGCGCAAGCCGCGGCGTTGGCGCCGGACCACGCCGAGGCGCACTGGAAACTCGGCAACGCGCAGCTGCTGAGCGGCCGGCACGCCGCCGCCGCCGATTGCTACCGGCGCGTCCTTAGTTTGCGCCCGGACTATGCGGAAGCCCATCATAATCTTGGCGTCGCCCTGCAAAACCTGGGCGACCTTACGGCGGCGCTCGCCCACCTAAGACAAGCCATTGCCTTGAAACCCGGCTACGCCAACGCCTATAACAGCTTAGGGGTTTTGTACCGAAAACTGGGCCGCGCCGACGACGAAATCCAATGCTATCGGCAAGCCGTGGCCATCAACCCTGATCACGCCGAAGCCCGCAACAACCTCGGCAACGCCCTGCGCAACCAAAAACGATGGCCGGAAGCGCTGCAAGCCTACCGCGAGGCGGCGCGTCTAAAGCCGGACTTCGCCGAGGCTCACTATAATCTAGGCGCGGCGCTGCTTGAGCTCGGCCGCCATACTGAAGCCCAACCCAGCCTGCAAGCAGCGGCGGCGTTGAGACCGGAACATGCCCCTAGCCAGCGCGGCCTTGGCTTGGTCCGGCTGTACGGCGGCCAAGCGCGGACTGCTCTGGCATACTTTAGCCGCGCCGCCGAACTGCAAGCCGACGACGCCGAAACCTATTTCTATCTTGGCCTAGCTTATAAAACCCTGCACCGCTACCAGAAAGCGCTAGACTGTTTCACTCACGCCGCCGCGCTCAAACCGGATTACGCCACCGCCATCAACAACCGCGGCCTGGCCCTGTTTCAACTGGGCGATGCTGACGCCGCCATACACTGTTTTCGGCAAGCCATCGCCATCGATCCCGGCCAAGCCGGTTTCCATTACAACCTGGGCAACACCTTGCAGCACGAAAACCGGCACGCCGCGGCGCTGCAAAGTTTTGATCACACGCTAAGACTGCAACCGGATTATCCCTTTCTAGACGGACAACGGTTGTTCAGCAAAATGCAAATCTGCGCCTGGGATGGAATAGCGGAAGAATTTCGCCAATTGCTACAAAAGGTAGCCCAACGCGAAACCGCCAGCGGCCCTTATCCGCTGTTCGCCATCCAGGATCATCCTCGCTTGCAGCAAACCGCCGCCGAACTCTGGGTGAAGCGTCACTACGCGGTTCATTCCGACGAGCGTCATCACCCGGTTCATTCCGACGAGCGTCATCACGCGATTCATTCCGAGGAGCGTCACCACGCGATTCAATCCGGGAAGCGTCATCACCCGGTTCATTCCGACGAGCGTCACTCGCTGTTAACGGCCCGCCAGCGGCATGACAAAATCCGGATCGGTTATTTCTCCGCCGATTTTCACGCGCACCCGGTCACCTTCTCCTGCATCCGCATGCTGGAATTGCACGACAAAAATCGGTTTGAAATCTTTGCCTTTTCCTCGACCCCGCCCGGCCTGTGCGACGGCAACACGCAACGCGTCGCCGATAGCGCCGATTGTTTTATCGATGCGCACGCCCTATCCGACGCCGAACTAGCGCAACTGGCGCGCGACCGGAAAATAGACATAGCCGTGGACCTCGGCGGGCATACCGGCGACAACCGCGGCGGCGTGTTCGCCCGCCGCGCCGCGCCGATTCAAGTGAATTACCTAGGATATCCCGGCAGCAGCGGCGCGCATTATATGGACTACATAATCGCCGACGCCGCCGTGATACCAGACCACTGCCGAGCTTACTACCACGAACAAGCCGCCTATCTACCGCACAGCTTTATGGTCAACGACGACACCCGGCCCATAGCCGATGTCCGATTCACTCGCGCGGAGTTCGATTTGCCGGAGAGCGGCTTTGTGTTTTGCAGCTTCAATAACAGTTTTAAAATCACTCCAATTATGTTCGGCGTATGGATGAACATCCTCAAGGCCGTGCCGCGCGCCGTACTCTGGCTCGCCCAACCCCAGCCCGAAGCCGCGCAAAATTTGCGGCGGCAAGCCGGGTTGCGCGGCGTTGATCCCGCACGGCTGCTGTTCGCCCGCCGCATGCCAGGCATGGACCAGCATCTGGCTAGACTGCGGTTGGCCGATTTATTTTTGGACACTTTCCCCTACAACGCCCACGCCGGCGCGGGCGACGCCCTGTGGGCCGGGCTGCCGCTGCTGACTCTGCAAGGCCAAAGTTTCGCCAGCCGGGTGGCCGCCAGCCAACTCCAGGCCCTGGGCCTTCCGGAACTCATCGCCGGCAACGCAGCCGAATATCAAAGCCGCGCCGTGCGGCTGGCCAATCAGCCGCGCCAACTTGAGAAATTACGCGCTAAATTGCGGCGCAATTTGAACCATGCGCCGCTATTCGACACCCTGTTGTATACTCAGCATTTGGAAGCAGCTTACACCCAGATGCAACGGCTGCAAGAAAATGGCCTGCCGCCGCAAACCTTCACGGTGATTCCTTTATGAAAATCACGCTTACTCGCGTAAATATAAAATCCGCGCTCGGCCGCGTATACATGAACCCTTTATGTCCTCGCCTAACATGGCTGGCTGCCATGCTGGCGCTGGCCTGCGCCGCCGAAACCGGCCACGCCCAATCCGCCGGCGACGTCCGGCGGGTCAGCCTGCAACGGCAGCCGCTATCGCAAGTGATGAAGCAATTGGCGCAAACCCGGCACATCAGCCTGCATTACGCCAACTCCCTAGCCGAACGACCTGTCGGCGGCGACTGTCCCGCCGACCCCTTGCCGGAACTTATAACGTGCCTGCTGGGCCAAGCGCAAAACGTCATCGTTCGCTTGTCTCCCGGCGGCAAACCGGCCGAACTATGGCTAATCTCCAGCGGTGAACCACCCGGCAAATTCACCAGCATAGAACCCGAAATGAGCGCGGAAGATACAGAAAACACCCTAGAAAACCAGCGCATCGAAGACGCCATGCAAGAAAAAATGCTGCACAATTTAGCGCACGGCCAAGCGGCGGACAAACTGGCGGCCATGTCGGCAATGATAGGCCGCGAACTGAACGATCCTAAACAAGTCAATCAACTGCTAAAAGAGGCCTTGCATGACCGCGACCCTGATGTGCGCGGCAAATCCATCGCCGTTCTATCCCAGCTAGACCACGCCGACGCCGAGCCTTATCTGCGGCAAATGCTGAACGACCCTGACAGCGCGGTACGGCTGGCCACGGTGCTAGCCGCAGACAACTTTCCCGAAGTTTTGCAATCCGCGCTGAACGATGCGGATTCTCAAGTGCGAGACTACGCCCAACTTAGCATTAGCCGTCTCAATCCGCCTGCCGCGTCCAGCCTTGACAACACGCCATGAGCCCGCAAGTCAGCGTTCAAAATCCGGCGCAAGATTTTCAAACCGCCCGTGAACTGGTGCAAGCCGGACGCTGGCCGCAAGCCGCCGCTATTTTCGGCTCACTGCTCGCCCAATATCCCGGCGACCCGCGCCTGCTGCTGGAACTCGGCAACGTCCGCCTTAACATGCAAGACTTCCGCCAAGCGGAGCAATGGCTGGCCGCGTCCTTGGCCCGCGAACCCAATCAGCCATACGCCCGCCTGAATCTGGCCATCGCTCTGCAACACCTGCGGCGATACCCGGAAGCGCTAGACAATCTGCGGCAGGCGCTGGCCATAAAACCGGACCTAGCCGCGGCGCATTTTGAAAGCGGCTGCGTGCTCCGCCAACTAGGTCAAACCGAAGCCGCGCTGCAAAGTTTCAAGCAAGCCATCGCCCACGACCCCGGCCTACTAGCGGCTCATATCAACCTGGGCGTCATCCTGCAAGAACAGCATCGCCACCACGAAGCGCTTGATTGCTTCCAAACCGCGCTCGGCGTCGACCCGGCGCACGCCGATTTGCATTACAACCAAGCCAACAGCTTGATGCAACTGCGGCGTTACCCGGAAGCGCTCCAGGCCTACCAACTATCCGCCGCTCTAAACCCCGGCTCCGCCAAGGCGCATAACGGCATGGCTTTTGCCCAGACTTTTCTCAAACAATACCGCGCGGCGGCGGAAAGTTACCGCGCCGCGTTGGCGCTACAGCCTGAAATTGAATTCCTGCCCGGTTATCAATTGCGCGCCCAATTGCAAATCTGCGATTGGCGCGACATTGACGCGCAAACCGCGGCGATGGCGCAACGGGCGGCTCAAAAAGAAAAAGTCTGTTCGCCGCTGGCCATGCTCACCCTGTGCGACGACCCGTATTTACAACGGCAAACCGCGCGCCTTTGGACCGAGGCGCACTATCCGCGGCTCAAAGACTTGCCGCCGCCGCGCCGCGCGCGTGACGGCAAAATTCGCGTCGCCTATTTCTCGGCGGATTTCCGCACCCATCCGGTGGCGCTGCTCAGCGCCGGCCTGTTTGAACATCACGACAAAAATAACTATGAAATTACGGGCGTTTACCTTGGCCTGGAGCAAGACGCCATCACCCTGCGTCTTAAGAATGCGTTTGACGTTTTCATCGACGCCAGCGCCATTTCCGACACCGAACTGGCCCAAATATGCCGCGATATGCATATAGATATCGCCGTCACCCTCGGCGGGCATACCGCCGACGCCCGGTTGGGGGTGTTTGCCCGACGCGCCGCGCCGATACAAGTCAGCTACCTCGGCTACGCCGGCACTCTAGGCGCGCCCTTTATGGATTATCTGATCGCCGACGCCACCGTCGTCAACGCCGCAAACCGCGAATTTTTCGACGAACGCATCGTCTACTTGCCGCACAGTTTTATGATAACCGACAACACCCGGCCCATAGACGGCGACTCAATACGGCGGCAAGATTTCGGTCTGCCGGACGCCGCCATGGTGTACTGCTGTTTTAACAATAGCTATAAAATCAGCCCGGCCAGTTTCGCATCCTGGATGAACATCCTGCGGCAAGTCCCCTCGTCCGTGCTCTGGCTGAGCGAGCACAACCCGGACGCCGCCGCCAATCTGCAAAACGCCGCCGCGGCATTCGGCGTGGCTCCGGCGCGGCTGATATTCGCTAAACGCCTGCCGGACATGACCGCTCACCTGGCCCGGCACCGGTTGGCGGACCTATTTCTGGATACCCTGCCCTACAACGCCCACGCCAGCGCCTGCGATGCCCTGTGGGCAGGCTTGCCGGTGCTGACCCAAGCCGGGCGCGGCTTCGCCGGCCGGGTGGCCGCCAGCGTGCTGCACGCCGCCGGCCTGCCGGAACTGGTAACCAACACTCCGGACGAATACCAAGCGCTAGCCATCAATCTGGCGGAAAATCGCCCGCGGCTGGCCGCCGTCAAACAACGTTTGGCGGCCAGCCGGCTTAGCTCGCCGCTGTTCGATACGGAATGCACAACACACGCCATTGAGCAGGCTTACCTTATCATGCTGCAACGACAGCGGCAAAATCTTGCCCCGGAAGACATTATCATCAACGCTTATCAAGCCGCTAACCTAAAAGAGTATGTTAATGACATGTAGCAGGTCTTGTAAACGGAGAGTCTTTGAGAAAGGCGTCGCCGGCTTAGGATGCTGGCGTCCAGTCTGCAAAGAGACATTCACGGCGTCCTTAGACAAATGCCTTGAGTTCATAAGGCCTTATGCTACCCATAACGTATACCTAAAGACTTATGGTTAACAACTTAACCTAGGCTGTTAATGAACACCCGCCTCGCGCGCCGGTATTAACAAACCCCCTAACCTTTAACTATTATGTCGCAAACCACGGAAAACAACTCGCTTAACCCTAGCCATGACGCCCTAACCGCCGCCCGCGTCGCCCCGCTGCTGCATCAAGCCTTCGGCTTTCATCAAGCCGGCCGTTTTATTCAAGCCAAGGCCTTTTATAAACAAGTGTTGAACATTCAGCCGGATAATTTCGACGCTCTGCACTTGTCGGGCGTATTGGCCGATCAAAACGGCAACCATGAAGAAGCGGTCGAATTGATCGGCCAGGCTATCGCCACGCTAAACCAAGCCGGAACCATCAATGCCAGCCACGCGGACGCTTATTACAACCTCGGCAACGCACTGCAAAAAATCTGCCAATACGAAGAAGCGGTAAGCAGCTACCAAATTTCCCTGCGGCTGCGGCCGGATAACGTGGATGTCTATCACAGCCTGGGCTTTGCATTCAATGAACTGGGCATGCATGAAGCAGCCTTGGCGAGTTACCAGCGCGCTTACGAACTGCGACCGGATTACGAATACCTGTTCGGATTCAGGCTGCGCGCCAAGCTTTTGCTGTGCGACTGGACCAACATAGAGCAAGAATTTAAAGAATTGACGCACAAAATCGACCAAGGCGTGAAAAATGCCCCATTCACCGCGCTGACGGTGATAGACGATCCGGCCCGGCAACGCAAGGTAGCCGAGAACTGGGTGGCGGATCATCGCCTTGATTCGAGTCTTCCGCCGCCGCTTATCCCCTACCCGGCGCACGCCAAAATTAGGGTCGGCTATTTTTCCTCCGACTTCCGCAACCATCCGGTAGGTTTATTGATCCGTGATCTGATCGAAACCCATGACCGCGGCCGATTCGAGATTTACGGCTTCGTTTACGGCCCGGAAACCGAGCAAGACCCCATTGCCCTGCACATCAACAGTCTATTCGACACATTGCTGGACCTGCGCGGTCTTAGCAACCAGCAGGCGGCGCAACTGGCAAGGGACCTCAAAATAGATATCGCGGTCGATTTAAACGGCCATACCGCGCATAACCGTACCGGCATCTTCGCCTTGCGCGCCGCGCCGGTGCAAATCAATTACCTCGGCTATCCCGGCGCCAGCGGCGCGGATTACATGGACTACATCATCGCCGACCGCACCGTCATTCCGGAAGCCGACAAAATTCACTACGGCGAGAAAGTAGTCTACCTGCCGGGTTGTTATCAAGTCAACAGCCGCCGTCCCGCCGATTTCCCCCCGGTTAGCCGCGCTCAATACGGCTTGCCTGAACATGCCATGGTATTTTGTTGCTTCAACAATTGCTATAAATTCAATCCGGCGGTATTTAGAAGTTGGATGCGTATCCTAAAAGCGGTGGAGAACAGCGTGCTCTGGTTACCCGCCGGCAACACGGCCCGGCAAAATCTATTGCTGGCCGCCGCTGAACAAGGCATCGGCGGCAACCGCATCATTTTCGCCGAACGCGCGCCGGAGCTGGCCGAACACCTGGCCCGGCAACAACTAGCCGATCTCTTTTTGGACACCAACCCCTATAATGCCCACGCCACGGCCGGGGACGCCCTGTGGGTCGGCTTGCCGGTGTTGACCCGTCTAGGCGCGGCTTTTGCCGGCAGAGTAGCCGCCAGTTTGCTGCTGTCTCTGGATTTACCGGAACTGGTGGCGCAAAATGAAGCGGAATACGAACTAAAAGCCATGGAATTGGCCACGCAACCGCAACAATTGGCCGATTTAAAGGCCAAATTGCGGCGCAAGCTGACCGACGCGCCGCTATTCGACGTCCGCCTATTCACCGCCCATTTGGAAGCGGCCTACGAGGCCATACACCAGCGTAGCTTAACCGGCCAGGAACCGGCGGATATTCAGGTTCCCGATTAAGCGGTTAACAATAAGTCTCTACGTGTATAGTCCTAAGGCGCCTCTGATTAATGCGGCTTTTCAAGAAAAATAGATGCACAACACGTTGATTTAATTGACTTCTAAATTTGAAATCACGAATGAATCAGAGGTTCCCTAAGGTTGCATGCGGCCTTGTAAATCGGTAACCAGCGCCATGGACGGCCAGGCAAACTTCAACGGGATGGGACGGTATTCTTGGTTACCGTGGGTTTATCCAGCTCCTGCAACGCCTCTTGCGCCGGAATAATGCCAACCAGCTCCAATTCGGTTTGCAAGGTCTGGTTGGGTTTCACATGACCCTCGCGACTGCCTTTCGCGCCATAGACCAAGTCCGGCGGCAGCGCCAACAGCCACTTATCGCCTTCCTTCATCATGCTTAAAGCCTGCTTCCAGCCCGGCAGCAGCTGGTCCAGCAGCATTTTCCGCGGCGTTCCGTCCTCCGGTGAAGCAGCCAGCTGATGATTAGCCGTGTCCAATACTCTAAAGCGAATACTAATTCCATCCCCGCTTTTAGGCGTGACTCCATTGCCTTGACGCAGCACTTTGTATTGTAAACCGCTGCTCAGCTCGGTGACGCCGGGTTGAAATTTATTATTCAGCATGAATTCGCGGCCTTGAACCAAGGCTTCCTCCATTTTTCGCTGATGCGACAGGCTGCGCTTGGCAATAAAATAATCCCGCGCCTGACGCGCCTGGTTATCGTTCAACTCTAAGCTGCGTCCTGCTTGCACATCACGCATCCCCTGCAAAAAACGCTGAAAATCCAACGGCATATCGTCTTCTTTGAGAGACTGCATATACTCCGCGCCGAGTTGATAACTGTATTTATCAATATCCGTCGCGAGTTTCGGGCGGTCGGCGCTCACATAAAACGGCAGCGCCGTTAAGATGCCGAACAGAAAAAAATTGGATATTGGCGTCATGATTAAATAAGCCAAATTAACACCTAAAATAATTTTAGCGTTTTGCGGCGCGGCCGCGCGTAGCCCCGGCCATGAAATAGAAACCCTAATAAATGCGGCCGGCAAGGCCTAAGGCCCAACCAGCCGCATGTAAAACAGACCAATCCCGCGCCGGGAACCTGTTAAACCAATTGATTATTGATCAATGGTTTGAGCATAATCCTGATTCGGCGCAACTTGGTTGCCGCTTTGGCTAAACCAGTCGCCTTGGCCGGTATGAATGCTGCTGGTTGCGCCGGTGGACGCGTTTTGGCAGTGACCAATAAAGTCATAGCCGACGCTGGCGGTGTTGCCGCCGTATTGGGTAATCACGATGGACAATTCGGCGTCTTCAAAACCGCTTGGTTTGTTGATAGGCAAGTAAACGGAGGTGCCGAAATTGCCCAATGAGGCGCCGTTGTTGGCGAAGCCGGCGGAACCGGTGGCCGGATTCCAGGAGCTGCCGGAGGTGATGTCGTAAGCAAAAGCGCTTTTAGGAGCAGGGGAGGCCGGCAAGCAGTTATTGTCGAAAGTGCTGACGGTGCAATTGTTTACGTCGGTAGTGGAGGTCTCGCCGACTATGGCTTGCACTCCGCCGGCGCCTGGGTTGGAAGCTATGCTGGTCAAACTGACCGCAAAGCGGAAACCGCTGGCGGGACCGCTTGCCTCTGAAGTGGGTCGCGGACCGTAAGTTACGCTGGTATTGCCGTTAAAGGGCACTTGTTTGCCCCAGGCAAAACAGGTGGTGGTAAAAACGTCCACGGTTTGACCGGTGGTAGCGCTTGCCTTGGCCAATTTACCGCCCAATAAATCATGCGCGGAAACGGAGCTAGCGCCGCCAATCGTCATTATGGAAGCCGCCAGGGCTTGTGCAATCTGATTTTTTTTCATAATAATCCTCAATCATTAGTCATTAAAATTAAAGCATGCGTAGCGCCATCCAAGGCGTTTACATGATCCTAGCGGATGCATCCGATCCGCCGACAAGCTTGCCGCGCCGCACGCGGCGCGTTGTTAGCCCGCGCGTCCCGCGCCGGGCCGAATTAATCGCCGAAATCCTAGCCTGAACCTCAATCCAACCGAGGCAGATAAACCGGCGTGGGTTTACGCCGCGGCAATGCGCCAAGCCCGGCCAGCGCTCCGCCCATCAACCACGCCGAACCCGGCAGCGGCAAGGCGAAACTGCTTGGCTCCGCGGTAAACGCGAATTGATAACCGCTGATTACCCCCGCCAACTCCCCACTGTCGTTAATCCCGGTTACCATCGTGCCGCTACCGGGTACGCCTTGAGCATTAATATTGGCGGGGGAAAAATTGGCCGGGTCCTGAATTTCGTCCGCCACGAACGCGCCGCTTACCGCGTTATACACAAAGCCCACGTCATAGCCGTTATTGGCGTTTAAATTATTGTCCGAGTACCAACCCGCTACTTCACCTGAATTATTGACTCCGGTGACGTTAATACCGCTCACCGCGTTGGCATCGCTAAAATCGCTCCAGACTCCGGTGCTGGTGTTGTACACAAAACCCTCGCCGATATTGGCCGCATTCGTGAAATCGCCGGCGATGAATTCGCCGTTGCCGCTGATGGCCGTGGCCTGAAAACCTGAATTGCCGGCAAAGTCCCCGCTGCTGGGATAGGCCACATCGGTAAAGCTGTTGCCGGCCACGCTGTATTCAAACAAGTAGCTGAAAGCGTGATTAGCACCGTCTTGACCATCATTATTTCCAACCACAATACCGGTGTCGCTAATGCCGACCGGCGCGGTATTGTGTAGGCTGCCGCCATAGCTATTCGGGTCCGCTAGCGTTTGCGTTGGGGCCGCCGAAGTGTAGTCGGAAGGCGTCGCATAAAAAGCCGAGCCGTTGCTGACCCCCACTATATCGCCGCTGGAGTTGATGCCGGTTATGCTGACGTTGCTTGAATAAGTAATAGACGTGGTTCCGACAAAACCAATGGTTTCGCCGGAGTATGTTCCTGTTTGAGGCTGTTGTTGGCCCGCCAAAACGCCGTTATCATTAATAACGACCGGCGACAGAATGAAAGGCGCGCCGGAATCATAACCGGGCAGGTCTGAGTCCTGGCCGTTGCCGCCGACTATGGAAAGCTCATGGTTAATGGTATAACCGTCGGCGCTTGTCACGGCTTGCGCCTGCGCTACGCCGGCCGCCAATAAGCCGCCAAGGACCGCGGCCCCCGGCGCCAAGCGGCGTGAATGAATGTATTTAAAGACCATAAAATTCCTCAAGGATTACTCGATTCCGAAACTCCGCGCGGAGCGGAGTACAAGTTACAGTGCATCTCAATAGATATGCAATTTTCATGCTGATTGAGTGCGATGGGACGATTAGTCATGACAATGGATAGATAACTTGCCATATCTAATTGATAGTTATAAATATCATACCTATTAGCAGAAAAAATTAAACGCCTAAAAAACGCACATTGGGTAAAGGACTAGAGAGGCCGTTTAATTAAACTGTGTTATTTAACCTATTTTTTAAAACAACTCACTTGACCTGTTAAGCCCCCCCCCGGCTGTCGCTGCCAACGCCTCTCTGTCAAGCGTTAACAGCATAGGCTAGAAAAAATGACACCAACAATTATCGAGCCGCTATAAATGGAATACCCTTGAAAAACCTAAACCGAGCAGCGAGTCGCTATTTTTGCGAAAGCTTTTTTAGGAGCATCCCAGCTCCAAAAAGCGGCAAAAGCGTATTAAATCAAGGTAAAATCTCCGACGCTTAACTGGCTAGGATGCACGGAAGAACCTACAATGGCAAGTTCCACGGCGCTACCCAGATTAACATCGGCGCTGCCGCGCGAATCGTAATACAAGCCGCCGTTCTTGGCGTCGTAAAACAAATAATCACTTATTCCGGTAGGCTTCGCGCTGTTGCTGAAATTGGCGGCCCCCACTTCCGTCAGCGCGGCCAAGGCGGTGAAATCCGTTTTAGTCAACTGGATCTGCTGTGTGTTTTCCCATAAATTATCGATCAATTGCGGGGCGACAGACCCGCCGGGCGCTGCATTAAACACATAGAATTGATGAGTCAATTCCTTGATGTCATTATAAGTTGAGCCGGCGGCGGTCAGGGATGACAAATCCTCGCTGACATACAGGTTTCCATTGGCGTCGACGGCGATGCCGGCAGGCTCCGACAAATTGATATTATAAGCGCTCATGGTACTGCCCAACTGAACGTTCAAAGCAGGCAGCACGAAGCTATGATGCGTATTGGCGGCGATTTCCACGACATCATTGGCGGCGGTATTGGCCACATAGACATTGCCTTGGCTGTCCACCGCCAAGCCGCGCGGATTTTCGAGGCCGCTAGCCAGCTTAATCGGCGACCTGTGGCCCGCGACCAGTTCCATGACCTTGCCGGCGTTGGTATTACTGTAAAAAACATCTCCCTGGGCATCAACGGCAATTCCGTTTGGAAATTTCAAGCCGGAAACCAGCGTGCTGATATGATGACTCCCGGCGGCGATTTTTTCAATGCGGCCATGCCAACTGTCCGCCACATAGATATTACCAGCGCCGTCCACCGCCAAGGCGCTAGGACCGCTCAATCCTTTGGACTGCAAAGTGACTAATTGTCCGGTGCCTTGCATATACTCCAGAATCCTGCCGCCCACGTAATCGGCTAGGTACAGATTCCCGGCGGCGTCCGCCGCCACGCCAAACGGACTGCCTATCCCGCTGGTCACCGCCGCGCTCGCCTCGCCTCCGGCGGTAGGAACGGCATCCACCGATTTATTCAGCGCATCGGCTATATAAAGCGTAGAGCCGCTGACCGCCAATTGTACCGGCTGGTCCAACTGCTGCTTGGGTCCCCAGGACAAGGCCTGATTTTCCGGGACAATATTATTCACTTCGGTTGCGTTAAGGCTATAAGCCGAGCCGGAGCCTAAATACCAACCGGACGATACGTTGAAAATGAGATCGTTATTGCTGGCCAAGGCCGCGTTAACCGCGCTTTGCTCATCGGAACTCAAGGTAATCGAAAAAATACCGGCATACCCTAGGTTCGATGGGTTTAATAATTGATTAAAATCCCCGCCGCTGGCATTGTCCAAGGTAATCCCGTCCAGCGAAAAATTGCTCAGCGACAACAAACTGGGATCGGCGGAGCCGTTTGAATTCATGATGCCGGAGCTATTCACGATCAATACCCCGTCCGCGGCGTCGTAATTGACTCCGGTAATGACCGGATCAGGAGCGTTCACCACGGTGATCGGCAGGTTCTGGGTGGTAGTCGCGCCGCTAATCCAGCCGGCGGCCAGTTCCAATTGATAGTTCGTACCATCCTGGGCTTGCGCGCCGTTTTTGTCCAATAATTGCGTTAAGTCCGTAAAATAGGGCGCCGCGGTTCCGGTAAACTTTAAGGTAAAAACCGTGCCGGCGGAGTTGACCGAGCTATTTTGATCCAGTCTGTCGCTTGCCCGGTTCAAATGCGCGCCCAGCACGAACGCGTCCGCGCGGCCGCCGTTCCCGATTAGGGTAAAGTCGTTGGCGTTTAAACTGTATTGACTGGGCAAATGCTGCCCTTTAATGGTCAATGTACCGCTGGAATCGTCGTAAGTGACGCTGGTTACGCTAGGGGCCGACATATCTGTTCTCTACTTAAAAAACTCAACTAAAACATATACATCCAATTAACCGCCAGCGTACCGTAACGCTCGACCTGATAACCTTGGTAATTGGTGTACATGGGTTGCAGCCATTCCGCCGATATCATATTGCCGGCCAAACGGCCGCGCGGAATGCTGAGGGTAAAACCTATGCCTAAATCGGCGGTAGTCCCGCCGTAATTATTGGAATAAGCGTCAGGCATTGGCATTTGCGGCAAATAGGAATTAGTCTGCAATATATTTTGATCAATGCCGACAATTTTGCCCTGCCCGGTATACAAACCGCGCACCGTACCGCTAAACCAATCATTAAACTGATAACCGCCCCAGGCCGTGGCCTGAAATACGTCGCCCAGCCGGTAGCCGGAGGAATTTTGACTTTGCAGCCGATGTATGCCATTGACCTGCCCCCCCCAAAACACGTCATCCCATTGACCGGTATAGGTGAGGCTAGGCTTGTAATCCCAAGTGCCGCTGCCCAATTGCATATCGTACGGGTAATATTGGGTGCGCATGAACTGACCGCGAATATTGATGCCGCCGGTTGGCGCGCTAATACCGTGCGTCAAGATTAATTTGTGGTTGCCGTCGCCCCATAAGTTGAGCATGGCATAGGCGGAAGTATCGCCAAAACCGCCGCTATACATATAACTCCGCATATTGCCGTTGGGGAACATGCCGCCCATATCTTGCGGATTCATGTACACCGGCATGTTCATATTCATCGACATGGACATGAATTGCGGCATCAACATCAAGGTCAGCCAATCGGTAGGCGCGTACATCAAATCCAGCATATGCATGTCCATCAGCATTCTGGTGGTGTACATATAACATTGCGAGGTCGGATTATGTCCAAAAGTTGACTGATTGGCCTGGGCGCAAGCGGTATTGCCCGCCGGCGAGGTAATCACCGCGTCGCTTACCGGTTGGTTGCCCTGCAAATAAGCCCCTTGCCACTGGGAGTGCATCAGCCGGTAACCAAACATGTAATCGCCGGCCTTGTCCAGCGTATGCGCGAACATGACCCCGGCCGGCGCCTTGGCATGGTTGTGGCCGTGGCCGGCCATATGGCGGTGACGGGCGTGCGGGTTGTCGGCTTTCGGATCATCCTCGAACAAAACACTAAACCAGTCCTCTATCCCGCTGCCTTGATAAGTGCGGCGGGAACCGGCCAATTGCGCCAAATTGGCGCGAATGCCGGCGTTGACGGTGTAATATCTGAAATCCATGAAATCATTAGCCGAGTTATCCCCCCCCATGTACAACGCCGCCTTATGCAGGTAATACTGGTAGCCCATTTCCAACTCCAAACCGCGAGCCACTTGCCGCGACAAACTGACGCCGGCGCTGATCGAGCCATACGCCGCCAGCCGCTGGTCGGTGGAATAATTACCGTATAATTGCTTATTGGATAAATTAGCGCCGCCGTCGGGAGTGTCGATCAGCAAATAAGGCGTATAAAAATTGGCCTGCGACTGCGAATAATAGCGCACGCTAGGCGTCAGCAGCCAGGCGTCGAACAGGCTTTGCCGCCATTCAAAATCAAAGGTATGCGCGTTTATGCCCCAATCGTCGTGAAAAAAGCTATAACTCAGCTTGGCGGCCCCGTTCAACGGCTCCACAAAATGCCGATAGCTGGCGTCCCAAGTGAATTGATTGCGCTGATTGGGCCGTTTCTCCAATAGCTGCTCCGCTTGATTCGGAGAATATTTCAAGCCGGGATACGCATTAGACGGAAGCAAACCCACCGTACCATCGGTGCGCCAATTGGCGTCTAAAAAATAAGCCAAAACCTCTTTATACGGATTACCCAAAAAACCGGTGGAGCGGGTAAAATTAAATCCGCCGCTGGCTACTGAATTCTTGGTCAATACCTGACTTAAGGCCAATGAGAACGCGCCGTCTTCCCGGTTGCCAGTGACCATGGCGTTTTCCATCATGGTGCTGGTAGGATTACCCAAGGCCACCACAAACGGAGTCACCTTGACCTCCGGATCGTACGCCTCATTCGGGAAGATGGCGTTGGTGTTATTTAAGGTGGCGTGCGTGGCGCTATTGGTATAGCTCAAGCCCATGTTCAGCGTAGTGCGTTTCTGATTAAAATCCATCCGCGCCGCCAGATTGCCGTAGCGCGAGGCGTAATCGTGTTCTATGGATTGCCCGCCGCCGACATCCAGCGCCGCGTTATTCCAGTCATACCCCAGTTTAAAGTCGATTTGGTTGCGCACCTCCGGCGAGGCGTAACCCATCACATGCTGAATCCGATTTGGCGCGGTGCTGAATTGCCCGGTCAAGGCATTGCTATCCTTTAAGTACACCGGCTTGCCGTTAGCGTCAAAAAACTGGTTCGAGGTATTGAAAATATCATAGGAAGCCGCGGCCCGGTTCGCGGAAGGATAACTGCTATTCACCGTTCCAATGGTCATAAAACGGCCGGCGGGAGAATCCATCCACGGGGTAGCGCCGCCCCACACGTCTTGATTATAATTAAAACCGAAATGAATTCTATCGCTTAAACGCATACGGGCGAACGCATGCTCGGTATCCACGGTTATGGGATTAAAATTATTCGCGGCCTTAAAAGGACCGCTTTGGTGGTTAATGCCGTTGGCGCCGGTGACGCCATCAGCGTTTTGAGTCCATAAATCCCGCTTTCCCTCCTGATAATGACTATATTGGTAGCCGACTTCCTCTTCATCCTGGTCCGGACCGTACAAACCCAGGTCTTCGTTTTCCATCACCTCCGGCGTAATGCTATCGGAGTTTGGCAACGACTGACCGGTAACATAGCCGCTGCCCATGGTTTGCTGACCCAAGTTGCCGTCTCCGCGCGCGGCGGCCCCGTTTAGCGCCAGCGCGGAAACGCAAAAAGCTTGCAATAAACGGCTGCCGGGAGCGCCAGACTTTTTGACTACCGTCCGCGGCGCGGTTGTAGCGGCAAACCCGGCGGGCCAAACCTGCAACACCGCGCGGCAGGCCGCCGCCAAGGCGTTGAGCGCCGGCTTGCGCGCCAGCGTCTGATTGATCTTAGCATCGCGCATAACCGGCTCCGTCAGCCAATTTGCCGCTTACCGGCGAACAATATTCATGTACGGCGGCAACCCCGCCCCCGGCTGCCGCCTGGGCAGCCAATCGAAATCCGCACAAACGCTCAGTTGCAACCACAACCGCCCCCGGTAGCGCCGCCGCTGGCCTGACCGGCCGCCTCACGGCTGGAGTAATTGTGCTGCAATGACGAGCTATGCATGGGCGACGGATCCGCCGCCATGACCGCCTTGGCCAGATTTCCTCTTTCCCACGGTTGCACCGTCTCGCAAGCCGTCAGCAGTAACAGCGGAATTATTCTTATAATAATCATCAAAATTCCAAGGTTCAATCGACTAGAGAGCAATCAACTAGCGTTCAATCAAATAGTTTTTTTAAATTGTAAACCGGTCCGCCGAACCGCGGCTTAACCGGCCATGGCTGCTCCCGCGCATCCACGACTCAACCGGCAATTTTACTTGTTCGGCTAGCCGTCTATCAAGTTAGCTTACCGTCAAAGTATTCACAAAATCCTCACAGCCATTCATCCAGGCGAACCTTATAAAAAAACCGCGCGCCTTGACGCTCTAATAGAGTCGCCACGCCTAAAAATCAAATCCTTAGAGAGTCAAAATCAGAAGACCCGAAAGAAATAGACAGCATTATTCATACCAGCTTAAAAAATTGATACTTCGCCATTATGCGGTTTACATCAAAAAACCAAATAATGAATCAACTTATCAATTGCTTATTTTTTTATACCGCGCAGAGAAACAAGTGGGAGACAAAAACCTGACGACCATTACTCCAACCCGCAAAACAAAAAATGCGTGATATGACCTATTTTTTTAAAAAAGTACGTTAAATAACACAGTTTAATTAGATGCCGCCTAGCCGTGCCCCATTAGCGAAAATGTAACATCGCATTCAAAACGACAGTGCGTATCCAGCATGCCGCCAACCCAAGACTTTTGCATTAACGGTCTGTTCTCTCGGCCTAGCCAAGCTTAGGCGAGACTAACACCCAAGATAGGTTAAAATCAGTGTGGGATAACGCATTTTTTAAGGAAACGCAGCTGACTATAGTAAAATGCGCGTTTACTTTTATCGGGATAATGCATGAGCTTAGGTTGGTGGTTGCTATTCGCGGCCGGATGCTCCGAAATCGTGTTCGCGGTCAGCCTTAAATACAACGAGGGCTTCAGCAAATTGTGGCCGAGCGTCGCGACCTGCGTTTTCGGCGCCGGCAGCTTTTACTTACTGATGCTGTCCATCAAAACCTTGCCGCTCGGCACTGCTTACGCGGTCTGGACCGGCATGGGCGCGGTCGGCGTGGCTGTGATCGGCATATTTTTATTCAAGGAATCAGCCGATTGGTTTCGATTGGCCGCAATCATGTTGATCGTCATCGGTATTGTCGGGTTGAAAATAACCCATGTGGAATAATGCTGCACTTGGTTTCGCAACCCGCCGCCCTTGAACTATTGCCGCAACGCATCATGGCCGGCGACGCGGTGCTATTGCAGCGCGCCGCGTTATGGGCGGCGCTGGCCGCGCGGGCTGAAGCGGCGGGCGTCAACGCGCTCATCGCGAAGCAAGTGCAAGTTTACGTACTCCAAGAGTGGCTGACAGTCAATGGCGTTACGGCGGAGCAGCTGGCGGCTAAGGTGCAAGTTATTGACTATCCAGGCATGGTAACGCTAACCGAGCGGCATGCCGGAAACGCGGCATGGAATTAATGGTAGGCGGCGAAACCTTGGCCCGCACCGGCGACGGATTTTTGCGCGACGCCGCGCAATGGAGCGAAGCCGTGGCGGAAACCTTGGCGGCGGCGGACAACACCTTATTGACGCCGGCGCATTGGGAAATCATCCGCTTTATACGCGCATACTACCAACGATTTCAGCACCTGCCCAACATGCGCATGTTCGTCGGCGCGGTGCGCCGAGAACTTGGCGCTGAAAAAGGCAATAGCGCCTATTTACATCAACTTTTTCCGCAAGGTCCGTTGAAATACGCCTGCAAATGGGCCGGCTTGCCCAAGCCGCCAACGTGTTTATAAATAATGTGAGTCATCGAAAATACTATGCAAAATCCCAAGGTCGGATTCATTAGTCTCGGTTGTCCCAAGGCCTTGGTCGACAGCGAACAAATATTAACCCGCGTGAAAAGCGAAGGTTACCTAGTAGCCGGCAATTACCAAGACGCCGATCTGGTCATCGTCAACACCTGCGGCTTTATCGATGCGGCGGTGGCCGAGTCGCTGGAGAGCATCGGCGAAGCCTTGGCGGAAAACGGCAAGGTTATCGTCACCGGCTGCCTCGGCGCGCGGCGCGAAACCATACTGGAACAACACCCTCAGGTGCTGGCCGTCACCGGTCCGCATGATGCCGAGGCCGTCATGCAGGCGCTGCACCGACACTTGCCGCCGCCGCACCGTCCGTTTTTGGATTTGATTCCGCCGCAAGGCGTCAAACTCACGCCTGGTCACTATGCTTATTTAAAAATATCCGAAGGCTGCAACCACCGATGCACGTTTTGCATCATCCCGGCCCTGCGCGGCGATCTGGTCAGCCGTCCGCTGCCTGAGGTCATGGCCGAGGCCGAACGTTTGGCGCAAGCCGGAGTCAAGGAGCTACTGGTCGTATCGCAAGACACCAGCGCCTACGGGGTGGATATGCACTACCAAAACGCCGTTTGGCGCGACCAAACCCGGCGCACCCGCTTCGCTGATTTGGCGCAAGCCTTGGGCGAACTTGGCTTATGGGTGCGGCTGCACTACGTTTATCCTTATCCGCACGTGGATCAGGTCATTCCATTGATGGCCGAGGGCAAAATATTGCCCTATCTGGATATACCGTTTCAGCACGCCAGCGCGCGTATATTAAAATTAATGAAACGGCCGGCCGCCGCCGAGGATGTATTAAACCGCATTCAGGCCTGGCGGAAACAATGCCCGGATTTAACCCTGCGCAGCACCTTTATTGTCGGGTTCCCCGGCGAAACCGAACAAGAGTTTGAGGAATTATTAAGCTTTCTGCGTGAGGCGCAACTGGACAGGGTTGGCTGTTTCGCCTATTCCCCGGTAGCCGGCGCGGCCGCCAACGCCTTGCCGGACCCGGCGCCGGAAGCGGTAAAACAAGAGCGTCTGGCGCGCTTCATGCATGAACAGGAAGCCATTAGCGCCCAGCGCATGCAGCGGCGGATAGGCAAAGTGGAAACGGTGCTGGTGGACGAAACGGCGGCGGAAGGCGCGGTAGCGCGCGGCCCCGGCGACGCGCCGGACATAGACGGGCTGGTTTTTCTCGACGGAGCCACCCATTTGAGGCCCGGCGATTGGGCGCGCGCGCTAATCGAAGAGACCGACGAGCATGACGCCTGGGGCCGTTTAGTGTGAGGTGCGAATCAGCTATGTACGGCGCGTTTTTTTATCCCGGCATGGCTAAAATGGAAATAAATCTTTTAAAATAAAACTATTTAACTATAACCAGTTAAAATTTAACAAATCTAACTTTTGCGGTATTGGATACGGTAATGAAACATAAAGTGATTTTGAAAAGTTTAAGCATTGCGATCTTGGCGGCCGCTTTAGCGGCGTGCGGCAGCCCCGAAGAGCGCAAGGCGAAATATAAGGAAGAGGGAAAGCAATACTTGCAAGCGGGTAAAGTTGAAAAAGCCGGCATAGCCTTCAAAAACGTGATACAGATGGACCCCAAGGATTGGGATACCCATTACTGGATAGGCGAAGTGCTGAGCAAACAAGGCAAAATCGAACCGGCTTTTCGTGAATACACCACGGTAGTGGCGCAAGACCAAACCCATGTCATGGCGCGGGTACGGGTTGGTCAATTGTTGCTGTTAAACCATAACTTTGAGGAAGCCAACAAAATGGCGGACGAGGCTTTAGCCTTGGAACCCACTAATCTTGAAGCGCTCGTGTTGAAAGCCGGCATACAAACCGCTGAAAACAAAATTCAAGAAGCTTTTGCCTCCGTGGAGTCCGCTTTAAAAATCAGCCCCAACGAAGTGCCGGCTTTGATGATGCTTGCGTCAATCAACGTCAAAAACAATAATATGGATAAGGCTTTTGAAATTATAAATAGCGCGATCGAAAAAAATCCGGATAACTTGCCGCTGCGCACCATGTTGATTAGCCTCTACCGGCGTACGAATCAACCGGAGCAAATTGAAAAAGCCATGAGCGACATTATCAACTTGCAGCCGAAGGAATTACAGCAATACAAAAACCTGGCCATGTTTCAAGCCGGACAAAATCAATTGGATCGGGCGGAAGCCACCCTGCGCGACGCCGTGCAAAAAAATCCGGACAACGAAGACGCCAAAACCCTATTGGTTGATTTCTTAATGGAAAAACGCAGCCCGGATATCGCCATAGCCGAACTGATGCCGATGATAGAAAAAAAACCGGAAGCCTACGAACTACGCTTCAAACTATTCAACGTGCAAATGGCCAAAAAGGATACCGCGGCCGGGGAAGCCACCCTCAAGAAAATCATAGAAATGGACAAAATTGGGCCGAGCGGTATCAACGCCCGCGACAAACTGGCCACCCTCTATTCTCTCACCAAACGCCCAAACGAAGCCAAGGAACTGATCGCCCAAGTTCTGGAAGCTAATCCGCGCGACAGCGATGCCTTGACCCTGCGCGGGAAATACAATCTAGCGGAGAATAAAATTCCGGAAGCCATTGCCGATTTTAGATCCGTGTTGGTAGACCAGCCAAATAACGCAGATGTGCTGAAAATGTTGGCAAACGCGCACTTACGCAACAACGAAGAGCCTTTGGCGCGCGAAAATCTTGAAAAAGCGGTGGCGGCGGCCCCAAAAGACGAAACCGCGCGCCTGGAACTGGCGGGTATGCAATTAAAAGCCGGACAAAAGGACTTGGTCAAGCAACAACTCGAAACCCTTTTGAAAATAAATCCTAAGAGCCTAAAAGGCTTGGAGGCGATGTTCAAATTCCAGGTTTCAGAAAAACAATGGGAGAAAGCGCAAGAAGCGGCCAAGCAAGTGCAGCTAAACTTTCCGGACGACCCGACCGGTTTCTATATGTCCGGTTTAGGTTATCAGGCGGAAAACAAACTGGATTTGGCCGCGGAAGCGTTTCAAAAAGCCTACGATCACAAACCCGATGCCATAGAACCGCTGAATGAACTGATCAAAACCCTCATGGCCGCCAAGCAACCCGCCAAGGCCTTGGCCAAATTGCAGCAAGTCATTAAACAGCGCCCGGACAATATCATTGCCTATAACTTGATGGGCGGCGTATACATCAACGAGCAAAAATTCTCCGACGCCAAAACCGCATTCCATAAAGTTGAGGAATTAAAACCTGAATGGTTTGCCCCTTACCGCAGTCTGGCCATGATTGAATTGGCGCAAAAAAACAAACCAGAAGCCATCAATGTCTTGAAAAACGGCCTGGAAAAATCCAAAGGCGCTTTGGAACTGGTGGCCGATCTGGCCAGCCTATACCAATCGGAAGGCGAGCACGACAAGGTGTTAGCGCTGTACGAAGAATCGTACAAGCAACATCCGCAGTCAGTGATGGCGGTCAACAACTTGGCCAGTTATTTGTCCGATTTTGCCGCAACCCCGGAAAATCTGGAACGGGCGGCCAAAATCGCCGAACCGTTGTTGAAATTCAATAACCCCAGCTTGGTCGACACCGTGGGTTGGATTGCCTATAAACGCGGTGATTATGCAAAGGCCAAGGAATTATTGCAACGCGTTTTGGAATTGGATCCCAATTCCGGCGTCGGTAATTATCATTTAGGCATGGTCTTTTACAAGCAGAACGACACTGGCCAAGCGCTGATGCATTTGCAAAAAGCGGTAGAGGCGAAAAGCAATTTCGTCGGCCTTGAAGAAGCCAAGCAAACCTTAAAAACCTTAGGCGGCTAGACTTAGAGCATCAGCTCTCCATCGACCGCCGTTCCCGTAAGGCTGGGCGGTAAGCGCCCAGCTCCCCTCTTTTTAAAAAAAGAGGGGCTAGGGGAGATTCATCAAATAAATCCCCCCCATTTCCCATTATTCAAAGGCGGATGTGAACCATTACCTGACCATTATTTATTTTTATACAACGTTGGGTAAGGATTAAGCATGCGAATTCAATGGTTCCCTGGACATATGCACAAAGCCGGCAAGGAAATCAAAGCCGCCCTGCCCGATATTGACGTATTGATTGAGGTGCTGGACGCGCGGATTCCGTTCAGCAGCCAAAATCCGATGCTGGCCAGGCTGCGTCAGGACAAACCGACCATCCGGGTACTGGCGAAAAGCGATTTGGCCGACCCGGAACTTACCCACCGCTGGCAAGCCAGTATGGAACGCGAACAAGGCGTGAAAACCCTAGCGGTCAGCACCCGGCAACCGGATAAAATCCGCCGCATCCAGCCCATGTGCGCCGCCATGGCGGCGCGGCGGCAAGCCTCCGGCCGCGTCATCCGCTGCATGATCATGGGCATACCGAATGTCGGCAAGTCCACACTGATCAACATCCTAGCCGGGCGCGCCATTGCCAAAACCGGCGACGAACCGGCGGTAACCAAGATGCAACAAAAAATCAACCTCGGCGACGACATCATCTTGTCGGACACGCCGGGCATACTGTGGCCGAACCTGGAAAACCGCAACAGCGGCTACCGCCTAGCGGTAACCGGGGCTATTAGAGACACTGCGTTCGAATACGACGACATCGCTCTGTTCGCGCTGGATTATTTACTACTGGCTTATCGGCCCTTATTGCAACAGCGTTACCGCTTAACAAACCCGCCCGCCGACGCCGGAGCCGCCCTGACTGAAATCGCCGCCCGCCGCGGCTGCCTGCGCGCCGGCGGCGAACCGGATTTGCCCCGCGCCGCCAAATTATTTTTAACCGAATTACGCGCCGGCCGCCTAGGCCCGCTCACCCTGGAAACCCCCGAAATGGCGGCGGCCGAGCAAATGGAACTAGAACAACAGCGCGCGGCGCGCGCAGGCGGCGAGAATGTATTTTTGCATCAACAGGTATGATGCAATATTTTTGTCTAAGATAGGCATCAAAGCATTCAAGATTGTAAGCATGATATGAAGCTCCTAAAACAAATTGCCACTTTTCGCGCTGGGCATCCCTTAGCCAACCCCAAAATTGAAACCCTGCAACAAAAACTCGCTTGCTTGAAGCAGGTGAAAAAAGTCTGGATGCAACAACCGCTCACCGGCAAACACCGCGTGAAGGTCGATGAATTATGAACGCTATCGCTCGTTTCGCCGAAATTGATCGTCTCAGGTCCCAACTGGACTGTTTGCGGCCGTTGCCGGAACACACTGTTCGTACTCTACACGAACAGCAAGTGCTGGAATGGACTTACCATTCCAATGCCATTGAGGGTAATACCTTAACCCTGAAAGAAACCAAAGTGGTACTGGAAGGCATCACCATAGGCGGCAAGCCGTTGCGCGAGCATTTCGAGGTCATCAATCACAAGGAAGCCATTGATTATGTCGAAGCCATCGTGCAAAACCAGGAAGCCTTGAGCGAGTGGCAAATCAAATCCATTCATCATCTGGTGCTGAAAAACATCGACAACCGCAATGCCGGCCAATACCGGCAGGAAAACGTGGTGATCGCCGGCGCCGAGCATCTGCCGCCGGATTACATCAAGGTGCCGGAAGCAATGGCGGGGTTGATGGACTGGTATCAGAAGAGGACTTCATTGATGCATCCGGTGGAATGCGCCGCCCGCTTGCACGTCGATTTCGTCGGTATCCATCCGTTTGTCGATGGCAACGGCCGCACCTCGCGCTTATTGATGAACTTTGAACTGATCCGGCAAGGTTATTTACCGGTGATCATTCCGGTCGAAAATCGTTTGGTCTATTACGAGGCCCTGGATACCGCGCATACCCGCGGCGATTATAGTCGGTTTATTGAACTGGTAGCCAGCCTGGAGCAAGCCGCCTTGGAACGTTATCTGCGGATCGTTCAAGGCCCTATGGATACAAATTGAACCCGCTAGTTACTTTTGCGCCGGCAAGGCCTTCAGGCGTGCATTTTCAGCTTCGACTCCACCCAGCTTCCGCGCGGTTTGCCCTAGTTCTTGCTTTGTTTTTCCAAGCGCTTGCGCCGTTTGCCCAAGCGCTTCCTGCGTCTCAATCAATTTTTCCTGCAACCGCCCCACGGTATCTTTTTGCACGCGCAAATACTCTTGCCGCGATTGATATAGCGCATAAAAACCGCCCCAGACTTCAATGCGCCGGGGGCGGATTTCAAGCCCAGTCAGAACCGGCGCTTAATGCCCGACTTCAACCTTATGGCCTTTAGGCTGGCCGATGTCTTTCAACAATTCCTCGAACCAGGGCGTATCAATGTCGAAAGGCTTGCCGCCCTTGATGCGCGGGAACTCAATGGCGCGCAAGATGTTGTTTTGGTCCTCGTCGTGGCCGATAACCCCGGACTCGCGGCGGAATGCGCATTCCACCGCCAAATCGGCGCAGGATTTAATCAAACGCATGTCGTCCACGTTGGCGGCGGCGGCGCGCGCGAAATAACCGGATTTTTGCACCAGGGTTTTTTCCGCGCCTATGGAATCCGCGAATTGCTCGCCGAACCATTTGCCCGGATTCACCGCGTCCAGTTTAATGTGACCGAACGCGTCGCGCGGCACTTCCTGGCCCTTGGCTTGCAATTCCTCGACAATAGCCTCAACGCCGGCGCCCTCGGAAATGAATATATTCACGCAATCCACTGTATCCATCACCGCGCGCAAACGCTCGGCCTCGGCATGCAAATCAATCGCCATTTCAGGCACGAACACGGCGTGCACTTCATATGATTCGCGGCTCAAGCCCAACTCAGGCAGCCACTCAGCGGCATCCAGCAATTTGCAGTAGGCTTGCGCGGTGGCGGCGGTCAACCAGCCGCAGTTACGGCCCATTACCTCGTGCACGATCAGCATGCGCGGGTTGGCATTGTTTTCGGCCACCACGTTGCGGAAATAACGCGCGCCCTGCTCCGCGGCAGTCCAAGCGCCCAGGGATTGCTTGATCGGAAACACGTCGTTATCCACGGTTTTCGGTAAGCCGATCACGCTCAAGCCGTAGTTATTATTAGCCAGGAATTTGGCTAACTCGGCGGCGGCGGTGTTGGTGTCGTCACCGCCTATGGTGTGCAGAATATCCACGCCGTCCTTGACCAACTGGTCGGCGGCCACTTTTTGCGGGTCTTCACCTTCCTTAACCAAGCCGCGTTTCACGCAATCCTTGACGTTGGTCAATTTTACCCGGCTATTGCCGATCACCGAACCGCCAAAGTTTTGCAACAGGGCGGCGTTACGGCGCACTTCAGGCGTAACCGTGTAATAATCGCCTAGCAACAGGCCCTTGTAACCGCTGTGGTAGCAAATGATTTCAATGCTCGGATCGATTTCGGTATACCGTTCAATCAGGCTGCCGATGGCGGAATTCAAACAAGGGGCCAGACCGCCCGCCGTTAAGATAGCGACTTTATTGGGTTTGCTCATAGGTATATCAAACTAAGGAGTTAAGGAAAATGATATCCGGTAAAACCTTTTCAACGCACGCTTGGCGCGCCGAAGGCTAACCCGAGTATTCTAACATAAGCCAATCAACGAAACCCAGCCGCCGCTTAATCGGCGGCTAAAATGCTAGCATTTATGACCCAACACGCCGTTTCGCTTGCGTATTAACCCTAAAAACTGTCATTATAGCAAGCATGGCATTAAACCCAGGGTTAACAAGTGATAGGCTGTCTGGAAAAAATGATAACGGAATGGCGCAATCCGGTGACATACGCATTGCGCGTCGGCGAGCAGGAAGCGCCGCTAAATCCCTTGCTGGGCCGCGCGTTACGCTTGCGGTACACAGGGCGCATCTTTTGCGTGCACTGCGGCGGCAAAACCAAAAAAAGCTACAATCAAGGTTATTGCTACCCTTGCTTCATCAAACTGGCGCAATGCGACCGCTGCATCACGCAGCCGGAACTCTGCCACTACGCCGCCGGCACTTGCCGCGAGCCGGAATGGGGCGACAAATTCTGCAACCAGCCGCATACCGTTTATCTGGCCAACTCCTCCGGCTTGAAAGTCGGCATCACCCGCGATTCGCAAATACCTACCCGCTGGATGGATCAAGGCGCGGCGCAAGCCCTGCCGATACTGCGCGCCGCCAGCCGCTATATTTCCGGATTGGCGGAGGTGGCCCTGGCCAAGCGCGTGAGCGATAAAACCAATTGGCGGCAAATGCTGAAACAAGCGCCGCCGGCGCTCGACCTGCCGGCCTTGCGCGACTCGCTGCTGGGCGAATGCGCCGCGGAACTGGCGCGGATTCGCGCCGAGCACGGCGAGCAAAGCTTAATCCCGGCCGAGGCGGAGCCGCTGGAAATCGTTTATCCGGTGCTGAACTATCCGGATAAATTAAAATCTTACGATTTGGAAAAAACCGAGACTGTAAGCGGAATTTTACACGGCGTTAAAGGCCAATACTGGCTGCTGGACGGCGGCGTCATCAATATCCGCAAATATACCGGTTACGAAGTCGAGTTCCATTTTGAATGAACCGGTTCCGCAACCTCAATTTATTAATGGAGAAATAAACCTATGTCAGAACTGATTACCCTAACGGTTAGCGGCATGAAATGCGGCGGCTGCGAAAACAATGTCAGCAACAAATTAAAAGCTTTGGACGGCGTGTTGGACGTGAACGCCTCGCAGCAACAAAAAACCGTGACCGTAAACTACGATCCGGCAAAATTGGGCGTGGAAGACTTGGAAGACGCCATTACCGAAGCCGGTTTTACCGTTGAATAATTGTCGCAGCCGATGAGCGCCATGACCGAAACCCCAGCCGCAAGTCCGGCCGAAATCCGTTTATCCGTCCTCGGCATGCGGTGCGCCGGCTGTATCGCGGCGGTTGAAACCGCCCTGACCGGCGTTCCGCAAGTGCAAAGCGTCAGCGTCAATTTCGCCGACCATTCGGCCACCGTCATCGGCGACGCCGACCCGGAATTAATGAAACAAGCCCTTAAATCCGCCGGCTATGACGCCGCCGTGATGGAAGGCCTGGAAGACCCAAGTTTGGAACAAGCCCAGGAAGAAGCGCGTTACCGCGATTTGATGCAAAAAGCCGCGGTAGCCGCCGCCCTGGGCCTGCCGCTGATGCTGGGCGGACACTTGGGCTGGTTCCCCGAAATGGCCTCCGCCGACGGCGCGAGCTTTTGGAGCAAAGTTTCGCTGCTAACCCTAGCCGTCTTATACTACTCCGGCGGACATTTTTACGCCGGAGCCTGGAAATTGTTCCGCGCCGGACAAGCCAACATGGACACCCTGATCGCACTCGGCACCGGTTCGGCATGGTTTTACTCCACTATCGTCATCGACTTCCACCGGCAATTGCCCTCGCTCTCCGCGCACGCCTATTTTGAAGCCTCGGCGGTAATCCTGGCTTTCATCAACCTCGGCAACGCCCTGGAAACCCGCGCCCGCGGCAAAACCTCGGCCGCCATCCGCGCGCTGATCGGTTTACAACCAAAAACCGCGCGCGTAGTGCGCGACGGCATAGAACAAGACGTTGCCATTGAAACCGTCGGCCTCGGCGAAACCGTGCGCGTCCGCCCCGGCGAAAAAATCCCGGTGGACGGGGTGCTGACCGAAGGCCACTCCAGCATAGACGAAGCCATGCTCACCGGCGAAGCCATGCCAGTGGAAAAAAACGCGGGTGACAGCGTCGCCGCCGGCACCCTGAATAAACAAGGCACTTTTCTATTCACCGCCACCCGCATCGGCCGCGACACCGCGCTGGCGCAAATCATACACAGCGTGCGCCAAGCGCAAAACGCCAAACCGGCCATCGCCCGCCTGGCGGACAAAATCTCGGCCGTGTTTGTACCGGCGGTGGTAGCCTTATCAGCCTTCACCTTTTTAGTATGGTGGGCGTTCGGCCCCGAACCGGCATTGGGATACGCCTTTGTCACTTCCATGACGGTGTTGGTCATCGCCTGCCCATGCGCCCTAGGGCTGGCCACGCCGATCTCGGTCATGGTCGCGGTCGGCCGCGCCGCGCAAACCGGCATTCTGATCCGCAAAGGCGAAGCCCTGCAAAGCGCCGGCAAACTTACCTGCATCGTGCTGGACAAAACCGGCACCGTCACAGTCGGCAAGCCCGGCGTGGCGGACATTCAAGCCTTCAGCGGCGACCATCAACATATCCTGCGCCTAGCCGCCAGCCTGGAAGCCGGCTCAGAACACCCGCTGGCGGCGGCGATACTGACCGCCGCCCAGGAACAAAACCTGGAACTGGCCAAGGCGCGGCGTTTTCAAGCCATCGCCGGCCAAGGCGTCACCGGCGTCATAGACGGCGTGCAATACTGGTTCGGCAACGAAACCCTAATCACGGCGCAAGGCATAGCCACCGAAGCGCAACAAACCCTCATCACCGACTTGGCGGCGCGCGGACAAACCCCCGTGCTACTGGCCGCCGTCGAACCGGGCGTACTCGGCGTCATCGCCGTGGCCGACGCCATCAAACCCGATTCCGCGCTAGCCATCCAAAACCTGCGTCAACTCGGCGTCAGAATCTTGATGGTCACCGGCGACCATGCGGTAACCGCTAAAGCCATAGCCGCCGAAGCCGGCATTAGTGAAGTCAGGGCGCAAATCTCCCCGCAAGGCAAGGCGGAAGTCATCAAGGAACTGCAACAACAAGGCGAAATCGTCGGCATGGTCGGCGACGGCATCAACGACGCCCCGGCGCTAGCCCAAGCCAATGTCGGCATCGCTATCGGCGCGGGCGCGGACGTGGCCATAGAAAGCGCGGACATTGTGCTGCTGCAAGGCTCGCTGCTAAAACTGCAAGAAGCCATGCGCCTATCGCAACTCACCGTGCAAAACATCAAGCAAAACCTGCTCGGCGCGTTCATCTACAACGTCATCGGCATTCCGGTCGCCGCCGGCCTGCTCTACCCCCTGTTCGGCGTCCTGCTCAACCCCATGCTCGCCGGCGCGGCCATGGCCATGTCATCCGTCACCGTGGTCAGCAACGCCAACCGCTTGCGCTGGATGAAGTTATAAGCCTCGGTTACCGCAAAATAAACCGGCGCGCACAAACTACTGGCGTTTGTAGCATGAGGTCTGTATAATTGATAGGATTGCTGGTGTAGCTCAGTTGGTAGAGCAGCTGATTTGTAATCAGCCGGTCGTGGGTTCAAATCCTGTCACCAGCTCCATAATTATCAAAGGCTTGCATAAATGCAAGCCTTTTGCTTTTCTGGTATACCTCGTTTCGTAGCCGTTATGTTGCCGTTACTGCTTTGCTAGGGCTTCAAGTCAAAAACCTATATTTTTGCGAAACAGATTTAAAGCCCCCATTGATCCTCCAACTTTTCCACCCTGCGTTTGATCTTGTCATTATGACTATCCAACCCGCGCAAGGCTTGCAGCGCGCAGTGATTATGCGCGGCCATCAGTTTTTCATAAGTGCGCCAATGCATGCCCTTGGGCTTGCCGCCGGGCGGGTTAATGATTCCAGGTTGCCATTCTAGCCTATCGCGGATTTTATCGGCCTTGCGGATTATCCGGTCGAGGTCTGATTCCCTCTGGCTGACATAGACAAGCTGGCGGCAATGCCGGCAAGTAAATAGTCCGCCATTACCGATATACAGAATCGCCACCCGCCGTCCGCAAGCTTGGGCAGGACACAAAAACCATGGCCGTTGGCCGCCATACCGGCAAGCCGTCCATTCCAGCATCACCGGGTATTCGGTATGCCTCCATGCTTCATGTTCATGTTGCCGGTATTGGTATTTTAGGATGATGTTGTCCGGGTGCGCAATGATCTGGATAGAGTCCACGGTTTTGCCGGCACGGCTCCAGATGATGCTTTGCGGACAATATTTGTCTAGCATGCCTTCCCGATGCAGCCAGCGCACATCCAGCGAGCGCTGGCCGGCTGTGGTGTTTTTGCCGTGTTGATATTTTCTACCGCTGCCTAAGCCGCCCATGTTGTTTTTCCTGTTTTCACTTTTTGCCGAAATCGTTTGTTATTTTAATCAACTCGGCAAAAATATTTTTGAACAAATTATTTATAATCAATTGCTTGAGTGTGTTTGTACTTGTTGGTTCTCATGTGTTTCTCAACTGTTTTAGCTTCAATAACATCGCCAAGGTGCGTTCAAATTTACGATCCAGGTGGATTTCATAGCGGTTTAGCTTTTCCAATTGCTGGGGTTTTAGTCCTTCACCCAGGGTTTGCGCCTTGATTTCCGCGTAGTAGCGGGCTTCTTTTTCCATTTGCCGGCATATCGGGCCGAGTCTGTCGTTGATAAAATCGCTCAGCCCTTCCACCGTGGCCGGATATTCCTCCTCATCCACGCAGTCATCCCACAAATCCCGGCTATCCGGTATCAGTGCGTTGCGGGCGCGTTGGTAGGCGGTTTTGCCGCCCTTGCGCAGTATGGCCGCCGCTTTCTCAATGCCGGCCAGGTCAATCTCGGCTTCCTTGAGCCGGGATTGGTTTTCTTCAGGCGTGTCTGTAATAATGTCGGTTACCCATAAATTACTGGCTTTTAGAGCGGTATCCAGCGGCACGGCGGCGGGCGCCACCGGGTTATTGGCCTGTTGCACGATATGCAGCAGGTTGCGGTTAATCGCAGCGCCCTCGGCCAGCAATACCCGGCGCTTGCGCCAAAGTATCGCCGCCAGTTCCTCGACCAGGTGTTGCTCGGTCATGCCCGCTGGTTGGTGTTCGGCCCGCAAGGCTGTGAGCAGTTCCGAGAACTCGGTTTTGTCCTCGTGCGGCAATACCACATGCTTGGACAAAATGCCGTGCGTCAAGGCGTTGAAGCGCACTGCTCCATAAGCATGAGCATACGCGGGCTGCACATCGGCGGCGGCTTCAGGTTGCAATAAGGATTCATCATTCTGTTTTTGCATGTTGCGTCTCCACTATTCGCCCCGGCTAGCCGCCGCGTAAGCGTTACGATACGATTCACAATGACCGACAGATTTTTCATTAGATGCCAAGGAAACCGATTTAACCGATGTAACCGATTCGCACACATTAATTTGCCAAGCCTCAGCCGAAAGCTTGACTTCGGCCTTGATAAAACGCATGCCGTCCACGATGCGCCCGGCATGGCGTCTAAGCCAATTGCCCAAGCGGCGGCGGTTGATATCGCCTTTTTCCTCGGCGATGTCGCGCAGAATCTCATTTAACTCGTCGTTTTCCTCCCCAGGCAGGCTGGCTTCCAGACATGCGCGGCGCACCATTACCGGGGTTTTGCCGAACAGCGTAAACCACACATGCAGCAGCCGGGCCAAGGTTTCCCGGTTAGGATCTTCGGCAATGGCCTTAAATACCGAAGTGGCGGGGTCGGCGCAGCCCAGCCACAATAGGGGCTGCCGGCACCAGTCCGTCCATTGACCAAAGCTGGCTAGATTGGGGCAATCGGTTTTGGGTTTACCCGCCGTTAGCCAGGCCAAAATAATGGTCAGCGCCGCCGATACATACTTGGCGCGTTCCGCGTATACTTCATGGACTAAATTAGGCCGCTGGAATGTCCGCGCCGCCGGTATTTCGCATTGCGGGGAAAGATGGATGGTAATGCAACGCCGCGTCATATCCTCCACCGGGCCGACATTGTTACCGCTGGATAAAAACAGCGCGCGGGTATTCACGGTGGCGGTCTTGGAAACACCCAATATGCGGTCGGTTTTAAATTCCGATGTAATGGCGCTGCACAGGCTTTTATAGGCCAGCAGGTCGGTGGTTAAATTATCAAACTCAATCACCGCCGGAGAGCGTAGCAATTCCGCTAGCAGTAACTTACGGCATTCCTCGTCATTATCAGGAAAGGCCGCCGGGTTACTGCGTAATGGGGTAGCGAAGGCGGTAATTAATTCGCATAGGTAGGTCTTGCCCGAACCTACCATGTGCGCGCGGACATGGAACATTGGCGCTAGATTCAGACTAGGCCGGATCGTCGCAGTCAATAAGGCGCACAAGGCCGCGGCCAAATCATCCGGGCCGGCGAAACTGAATTCGGTTAACAGTTCCTTCAATACATCCAGCGCCGCCAAGGCGTGTTCACGGCTGGGGCGTTCGATAATGCTAAACTCCCTGGGATTGAAAATCCCGTACATGTAGGTAACCGCGTCGTAACCAGCAGCAACCGTCAGACTGCCATCTGGGCGCAAGAACGGTTGTCTAGTTAAAGTATTCAGTACCGGTAAATGCTGGTAACTGGAAGCGGAAAACAATACACTTACATGGCGTGGAGGCGGATCAATCCTCACCCAATCGCCTACTCTTGCGTCAAACCGCACCCAGTTTGCGGATAGAGAGCGCTTTGCGGGCAGCGGAAAAAGACATATTCAACGCGGCGCATTCTTGCTCAGCGCAAATATCTCGGGTTGAATATCTACCTTTTGCCCAAATGTCGCGTATCTGTTGTTGTTTGTCGCGGCTGCCTCCCGGCTTATCATGGAGAGCGCTTGCTGCCTTACTGGCATTTTGTTTGCGCCATTCAGACGTGCCGAGTTGCGGATGATTGGGTTGCTTAAGGTGGGTATCAAAATTCAACTCATTCAGTTCAACCGTTTCAATCTCGGACAGCCCAAACAATGCAACATCCAATGTTGGCGGTTCGCCATCGGGCACACTAACACCATACACCCCGCCCAAAATCGGGTGTAAATCCGTCAACTGGGATGCCAAAATTTTGGCTTCAATGAAGGCGTCAAATTCGTCCAATCTATCTTTCCAACGTTCACGCAACTGCTTGCCGGTTAGATACCGATCCGCGGGTTGAAAATTGACCACGTCTTGCTCCAAAAACCAACAACCCGCCAAGGGCTTGACGTAATCGAATGGGTAGCCATACTCCTCAAGAATAAAATAAAATCTCGGCGGTGGTTCAAGTTCGTTAGCATGGGTATAGGCGGCGATCCCGCCAAGCTCTCGTTCTGGACCCAGCCAGATCCACAGCGCCAGCTCTTCCGGGGTGGCGGACAGCTTTTGTGTTAGTAGATGAATGGCTTTTGGGTAGCTGCTGTAATTTTTCTGGTATGCAGGAGGCTGTTCCATAGAGATTTGTCATTCGCAATTGATCAGAGCAGACTAACATCTAAAATTTCTATCTATATTATAATGCGGTATAAATATTCCTCATCAAGTAAAGAGCTGCGTGAGGGTAGCGGCCTTCCAAAAATCAAGAGTAAGTATTGCGTGATCGAAGTACGCCAAGCATTTCTCATCCAACTAGGTTTTCGTTTCGGCATCAACGGGCCGCATGCGGCGCGAACCATGATGTTGGACGATCTGCGATTGCTGCTGGCCAATACCCGTCCGCAAGCATCCCGCGCCGATTATTCCGCCGCAATAGTCGATAACAATGTGCTCGGCAAGCCTACACGTAAATCGCGCGAGTTGGCCTTTCGACATATGGCGACCCTTTATGCGCTTGATCCAGGCAACCCTATTTTTCGCGCGCTACGTCACCTTTGGTTGTTTAATGAAGCGGCGCAACCCATGTTGGCGTTGGCGGTCGCGCTAGCCCGAGATCCCTTGCTACGCGGCACTCAGGCGTTTGTTTTAGAGCAACCAGTAGGCGTAGCGGTGCCGCGAAATCTGATTGAAAACTTCCTCGGCGCTTCTTGCTCGGAGCGTTTTAGTTCTGCCTCGTTAAAATCCTTCGCGCAGAATGTCGCGGGGACCTGGACGGCCGCCGGCCTGTTGCAAGGGCGCGGGCGCAAGATTCGCGCATTGCCGCCGCCACATCCCGAGTCTATCGCCATGCTATTATTTCTGGGTTTTCTGGAAGGTCGCACCGGACAAAGACTGTTCTCTTCGGAGTGGCTGAATGTTTTATGCCTCGCGTTGGACGAACTAGAATCTCTTGCCAGCGCGGCGGCGCATCGCGGGCTATTGGTGTTTATGAACGCCGGTGGCGTTAAGGAATTGCGTTTCCCTGGCTATTTAACATCCGAAGAAGAGCTTATTCGTCAACAGGTCTCGCATGTCATCAAAGGTTAACAAATTAGCAGCCGCCTATCGGCGACACCTTACCGTCCCTTGGCAAGCCGGGCTTGCCGCCATCCAGCGGGTTATCTTCGCGGTTTACGACAAAACCGACGAATTGCGCCTACGCGCCAACGTCGAAGAGTTTGCATTAGTTACACAGCAGGCAGGCAAGCAATGGCTGCTGCTGGATGTGACCAATGCTTTTCCAGAGTGGATGGCGGCGCAAGAGTATCGCGCGGCCTACTTTGAGTCACCCGAGGATTTAGCGGGTTATCAGACGGGCGAATTGACCGAATTCGTCGCGGATCTCAACACTCGATTGAAAGCCAGAATCGCCGCCGACGCCGGGCCAGACACCGTGGTGGCCTTGCTGGGCGTTGGCGCGCTGTTTGGACTGGCGCGCGTGTCGTCAGTAGTGGAAGGCGTCAAGGAAGCCGTGCCAGGCCGTTTGCTAGTGTTTTTCCCTGGCGAACATTACCCGGAAAATCACACCTACCGTCTGCTGGATGCGCGCGACGGCTGGAATTATCTCGCCGTGCCGCTGCTGGCCCAGGACTAAACCCACGCACACAAGAAACAGGCAATAACGACTATGCTGAACAAGGATATTTACATCAAACCGCCCAAGGAAAACCGTTTGGTCAATAACGGAGTCGCCGAAGTATCCGAAGACCACTCCGCCGCGGCCCAGGCTATATTGCGTCACGAATTGGAGACTTTTGTTTGCGACGGCCAATACGAAAAGGGTTTGGAAACCATTCTGGATAAGTTTCTCATGAATCTTGACGCCGGTGCCGTGCAACCGGGCGTTTGGATATCCGGATTTTACGGTAGCGGAAAGTCGCACTTGGCCAAAATGTTGCGCACACTGTGGACAGACTACCCGTTCGCCGACGGCGCCACCGCGCGCGGTCTGGCCAAACTGCCTACCAGCGTGTTTGAGCATCTGAAGGAGCTCAGTACTCAAGGCAGGCGTTACGGCGCCTTGCATGCTGCGGCTGGCAAACTGGGCGCCGGGGCTGGCGACAAGGTGCGTTTGGCTTTGCTAGGTATAGTATTCAAATCCAAAGGTTTGCCGGAGCAATACAATCAGGCGCAATTCGTCATGTGGATGAAACGCGAGAACATCCTGTCCGGTGTCGAAGCCGAGTTAAAATCCGCCAACCGCTCATTGGCGCAAGAGCTGCCGCATATGTATGTGTCTAGTCATCTGGCTAAAGCCTTATTGACCATTAGACCCAATCTGGCGCACGATGAAACCGACGCTCGCAAATTGCTGAAAGAGCAATTTCCGCAGGTTACCGACATCAGCAGCGAACAGATGACCACGGCCATCGCGGCGGCGCTTGCCGAGGAAGGCAAGTTTCCGTTGACGCTGATTGTTTTGGACGAAGTGCAGCAGTACATTGGCAACGACGCCGAGAAAGCCTTCCAAGTTCAGGAAGTCACCGAGACGCTGAGCAATCATTTTAACGGCAAGCTGTTGTTTGTCGGCACTGGTCAATCCGCGCTGTCCGGCATGCCCAATTTGCAACGCCTGCTGGGCCGGTTTCCGGTGCAAGTGATGCTGGGTGACTGGGATGTGGAGAATGTCACGCGGCAAATCATCCTGGCCAAGAAACCATCGGCCCAATTGGCGATAGAGCAAATCTGGCGTAACAATCTGGGCGAAATTTCGCGCCATCTGCGCGGCACCAAGCTCGAACACGTCACCGACGACGAAGCCGTGCTAAGCTCGGACTATCCACTACTGCCGGTGCGTCGCCGTTTCTGGGAACGCGTGCTCAGAACCATAGACACCACCGGCACCGTGTCCCAGCTTCGCAGCCAGTTGCGCGTGGTGCATGAAGCAGTGTTGGCCACGGCGGAAACGCCGTTGGGACACGTCGTTTCCGGCGATTTTCTTTATGATCAGATTGCGGCGAACCTAGTCTCGACCGCGCAACTCCCCAAGGAAGTATTTGAGAACGTGCAACGCTTTGCCGCTGGCGATGACAGCGCCCAACTCAAGGCCAAACTGCTCAAACTGATTTACCTGATTAATAAATTGCCTGCCGACGCCGCCATGGATATTGGTCTGAAAGCCACCGAGGATGCGCTGGCCGACCTATTGGTTACCGATTTGTCCGCTGGCTCCGCCGAACTGCGTAAAAAATTGCCCGGTTTGCTGGATGAGTTGCAAAACAAAGACCGTCTAATAATGTCCCTCGCTGGCGGCAACGGCGCGGAATATCGCCTACAGACGCGCGAGTCCAGCGCTTGGTACGATGAATTCAGGGCGCAAGAAGCCGAACTCAACGCCGCGCCCCAGCGCGTGGAGCAGAAACGCGCCGACTTGCTGAAGTCTCGTTTCGGCGAGGTGTTGAAGAAGGTGCGGGTTGTACAAGGCAAGGACAATGTCGAGCGGCGTCTGACGCCTACCCATGACGACTACCTTCCCAAGGATCACGATAAGCATCTTTATGTGTGGATTCAAGATGGTTGGCAAACCGAGGAAAAGTCCGTTATCGCCGAGGCTAAAGCCAAGCCCGCCGATAATCCCACGCTGTTTGTCTTTATGCCCGCGCAGCATAAAACCGAGCTAAGCAACGCCATCGTGGCGTTTGAAGCCGCGCGCGCCACGCTACAAAAAAAAGGCGCTCCCAGTACCGAGGAAGGACGCGACGCCCAGCGCTCAATGGAAAGCCGACAACGCAACGCCGAAAAGGCGTTAAGCGAACTGTTGGATCAACTCTGCGTCGGCGTGCGGGTATTCCAGGCCGGAGGTCAGGAAGCACTCGATGGCGATGACCTTGCCGACCGCATCAACCGCGCGGCCAGATCATCCGTCATTCGTTTGTACAGCCAGTTCGACGCGGCCGACCACGAGCATTGGAGCAAGGTGCTGGACGAGGCGCGCAAGGGCAATCTGGATGCCATGAAGGCCGTGGGGCATGGCCAGGAGGCAGACAAGCATCCAGTCTGCCAAAAGTTACTGGCCTACATTGGCCCCGGCAAAAAGGGCGCCGAAATTCGTGATAATTTCGAGGCGCCGCCGTTTGGCTGGCCGCGAGACGCCATTGACGGCGCGTTATACGCCCTATTGGCCGCGGGCCATATCAAGGCGACCGATGGCGCATCCAAAACCGTCGACGCCAGGAGTCTGGATCGCGCCAAGCTCACCCAAACCCAATTTCAGCGTGAAAGCGTGAACATCACGCCGCTACAGTTCCTTAAGATACGCGGATTGTTCAGCGCCGTCGGCGTGCCTTGTCAACCTCGGGAGGAATTGTCCAAGACGCCCATACTACTAGCCAAATTGCGCGAGCAAGCCTTCAACGCTGGCGGCCCTGCCCCGGCGCCGGAGGCGCCGAAGCTAACAGCCTTAGAAGCTATTGAGGCGCAAACCGGCAATGCGCAGTTGTTGGAACTGTTCAACCGCTACGACGAGTTGATGGCTCTGTCCAAAACCTGGAGTAAAACCGCCGCCGACATAGCCAAACGCCTGCCCGAGTGGAATCAACTGACCGAGTTGCTGAAACACGCTAAAGCCTTGGCCCCTTACGCCGCGCTTAAGGCCGAAGTGGAGGCCATTGAGGCGCGGCGCTGCCTGTTGGCCGATCCAGACCTGGTGCGGCCGGTGCTGGACAAAACCGCAGACTTGCTGCGTCAAGCGCTAAACGCCAAACTAGCGGTCTTTCAGCAAACCTTTGCACAGCAACAAGCCCAACTAGACGCAGACGCCGATTGGAACCAGTTGAGCGAAGCGCAACGCGCCGATCTTTACGCCACGCACAACCTTTCCGCGCCCGGCGCGCCGCAAGTCGGCAGCCCCGAGCAATTGCAGGACGCGCTAGACGACTGCGATCTGGAGCATTGGCTGTCCAGAACCCAAGCCCTGCCTAACCGCTTTGAGGCGGCCAGACACGCGGCTATCCAGTTACTGAAACCCAACATCATCCATGTGGCGCTACCCAAACGCACCCTAAACGATGAAGCGGAACTCAAAGCTTGGTTGTTGGAGGTTGAAACCTTGCTGCAAGCCAAGCTTAAACATGGGCCGGTGGCGTTATGATCAACGGCGCTGACATTAAGCCCAAAACCTGCGCTAACGTATCAAGCGGGCGAGACAGGTCGGCTTGGATTTTAAACGGAACAATCAATGAACAGCAACCATAACCAACCACTGGCAAAACCGCTGCGCAGCCAATTGGAAAACACCGTAAAAGCCGCTCGAGAAATCGCCGAGCAAGCGGCGCGGGCCGCGCTGAGCCAAATTGGCGTGGCGGAAGCCAAGGCTCCCGTTTATTTGACGGATGAACTCAAGGCCTTGCGCCGCCGCTTGCGCGCGCACGGCCGCGCCTTGGGCGATGTTAAGGCCAGAGACGACACTCAGGAGGTGCGGCGGCTGGTCTGGGAAACGGCTTACGAACATTGGCACCGCATGCTGTTCGCCCGCTTTCTGGCCGAGAACGGCTTGCTGCTATGGGAGCCGGGCGTTGCAGTGTCGCTGGAGGAATGTGACACGCTAATCCAAGAAGCCGACCCGGCGCTGAATTTAGGCGCCAAGACCCAGTGGGAACTGGCCGGCAAGCTGGCGGCGCGCATGCTGCCGCAGGTGTTCAAGCCGCAAAGCCCGGTATTTGAGCTGGTTTTCGCCCCCGAGCAGCAACGCGCGCTGGAGCGGCTGCTGGCGGCATTGCCGCCGGAGGTGTTCCAGGCTAGCGATAGCCTGGGCTGGGTGTATCAGTTCTGGCAAGCCAAACGCAAGGACGAGGTGAACGCCGCGGAAGTGAAGATCGGCGCCGACGAATTGCCCGCCGTGACGCAGTTGTTTACCGAGCCCTACATGGTGGATTTTTTACTGCACAACTCGCTGGGCGCTTGGTGGGTGACGCGCCACCCCGGCAAGACCTGCCCATTTCCACTAACCTATTTGCGCACGCTGGACGACGGCGCGCCCGCCGCCGGTAAATTCGAAGGCTGGCCAAACCAGTTGGATGAATTCAAATTGCTAGACCCTTGCTGCGGTTCGGGCCACTTTTTGGTGGCGGCGTTTTTGATGCTGGTTCCGATGCGCATGGCGGAGGAAGGTTTAAGCGCCAAGCAGGCGGTGGACGCGGTGCTGGCGGACAATCTGCACGGGCTGGAGCTAGACCCGCGTTGCGTGGAAATCGCTGTTTTCGCGCTGGCGCTGGCGGCCTGGCGCTTCCCGGACGAAAACGGCCAGCCATTAGGCGTGCGCGCCGAGATGCCCGCGCCGCGCATTGCCTGTTGCGGCCTAAAGGTGGCGGCCAAGCCCGAGAATTGGATGGCCTTGGTTCCAAACGACTGGCCCGACGCCGACATAGCGCGGCAGGAATTAAAGTTGCTGCACGCAGGCTTTGCCCAAGCGCCGCTGCTGGGCAGTTTACTGGACCCGGCGCGCGTATTGCGCAACGATTTGGCTACCTCTAGCGTTGACGCCTTGCGTGAATTGCTGGAGCGCGCGCTGGCGACCGAGCGTCCGGCTACCTTGCCGGGACAGGCTGGCGAATCGCAGGATGATGGCTGGGACTTGGCGCTTACCGCCAAGGGCTTACTGGATGCGGCCCGGCTGTTAGGTGACCGCTATCACTTGGTAGTGACCAATGTGCCCTATTTGGCGCGCGGCAAGCAAAACGACCTGCTCAAAGATTACTGCGTGGCGCATTACCCGCAAGCCAAGAACGACTTGGCCAATGTGTTTCTGGAGCGCTGTTTGGAGCTGAGCCGCGACCACGGCGCCGGGGTGGTGCAAATTGTGATGCCGCAGAATTGGTTGTTTCTGACTAGTTATAAAAAGCAGCGCGAGTCTTTGCTTAAGAGCGTGCAATGGAATTTGCTAGCGCGGTTAGGGCCTGGGGCGTTTGAAACCATCAGCGGCGAGGTGGTGCAAGCAATCCTGCTTACCCAGACCCGCGAACGAGCAGTCGAAGGCTTTCAGATGATTGGTGTGGATGCCAGCGCGTCCTTGAGCACGCAAGAAAAGGCTGAATGCCTTCGCCTGGAAGTTATGTTTATGGTAAGTCAACACGGACAACTGGGTAATCCTGATGCACGCGTCATTTTGGCCGAGGGAGTTAAGGGAACTTTGCTTAACCTCCACGCGACAAGCCATCTGGGAATCTGCTCCGGTGACTACAACCGGTTCGGTAAAACATTCTGGGAAGTCACCCTGTCCAAAGAAACATGGGTGTTTCAGCAAAGCACTGTTATCAGTTCGCAGATGTTTTCTGGCATGTCTCAGGTCTTTTATTGGCAACGTGGAGAAGGAGAATTCTTGTCTTACTTAGAGGAACGCCTGGGCGAGAACCAGGTTGGTTCATGGCTCAGGGGAGGCGACGCATGGGGGCGTCACGGCATTGCGATAACGTCAACCGGGAAGCTACCGGTCAGTCTGTACCAGGGAACTTTGTTCGACAATAACATCAGTGTCGTCATCCCGTCGAATTCAACAGACACATCTGCGCTTTGGGTTTACATGTCGTCATCGAGTTTTCATGATGATGTGCGCTCATTTAATCAACAACTGAAGATTACTGACCAAAGCTTCGTCGAGGTTACTGTGGACTTGGCTCACTGGAGGTATTTGGCCTCGGAGATCTTCCCCAACGGCCTACCCAAGCCCTATTCCGACGACCCCACCCAATGGCTATTCCACGGCCACCCGCAACCGGCCACCGACCCGCTGCAAGTGGCGGTGGCGCGGTTAATCGGCTACCACTGGCCAGCCGAGACCGACCTGGACATGGAGCTAGCCGATGAAGCGCGCGCCTGGATAGCTCAGTGCGAGAAGCTGGCCGAGCACACCGACGACGACGGCATTGTCTGCCTGCCCTCGGTGCGCGGCGAGCCGGCGGCGCATGAGCGCTTGCTCAAGCTGTTGATCGCCGCCTGGGAAACGGTGCGGCCCGGTAGCTGGAAGCCCTCGGTATTGGACAAGCTGCTGGCGGACGCCGGCTGCGCCGGCAAGGGGTTGGAGGTGTGGCTGCGCGACAAGTTTTTTGAGCAGCACGCCAAGCGTTTTCACCACCGGCCGTTTATTTGGCATGTCTGGGATGGGTTGAAGGATGGCTTCGCCGCGCTGGTGAACTACCATAAGCTGGACGCCAGGAATTTGGAGCGGTTGATTCACACTTATTTGGGCGACTGGATACGGCAACAAGAGGCTGGCGCGCGCGACGGGGTGGACGGCGCGCAAACCCGCTTGGCTGCCGCCCAAGACTTGAAGCGCCGCCTGCAACTGATCCTGGAAGGCGAGCCGCCGTATGATATTTTTGTGCGCTGGAAGCCGCTGGCCGACCAGCCCATAGGTTGGAACCCGGATTTGAATGACGGGGTGCGGTTGAACATCCGCCCATTCATGACCGCCGAGGTGTTGCGGCATAACAAAAAGCCCAAGCTCAATATTAGTTGGGACAAGGATAGAGGCAAGGATGTGGCTAGCGCGCCGTGGTTTCAGGAGTTTCACGGTGAGCGGATTAATGATTATCATTTGACGGTGGCCGAGAAACGCGCGGCTAAAGGGGAAACTTGATGCTATTGACCAACCTAAAAATAGAAAACTACCGAGGCATCAAATCACTTGAGCTAGAACTAGCGCCTACAATAGTACTGGTTGGTGAAAACAACTGCGGTAAAACCACCGTGCTGCATGCATTGCGTGCATGCCTATCTTTGTTACGTTCTTCAGGCCGTGTTTCTCCGTTTGAGGAATTTGATTTGCATTTCTCAAATCCTGCTGCGGACCCTAGCACCGCACCTCCTATTGTTATCACGTTGACATTTGAGGAAAAGACCGCAGGTGAATGGCCAGAGGAAGTGGAACAACGGCTTGGAGGCGACGGTGGCGTGATAGCCCTAGTTCCACCAGATGACCGGAATCGGGTTCAATTACGGGTTAGCGCTGAGTACTCGAGGGTAACGCAAGACATAGATACCTCGTTTGAGTTTCTCGATGCTGTCGGTAGTCCGTTGCCAGCGAAGAACCGGGGCCGGCTGGCAAACCTTCAGCAATTGCGCCCTCTTTTCTACCTATCTGCATTGCGTGATGCTGGCAAAGAGTTTTCCCGCACGTCCCAGTTCTGGTCGCCATTCGTCAAAAACTCTCAGATTGATGAAGCAACCAAGGCGAGCATCGAAGCGCAGCTTGAGGACATAAACGCCCAAATTATCGAAGCGCATGGCACATTCAAGGGCGTTCGAGAACACTTGGCAAAGATACAAGAGTTGGTAGCGCTTGGTGGGCAGGATGTCGTCAACGTCGATGCTATCCCGGCGAGGGTATTCGACATGTTGAATCGAACCCAGGTCAGCATCGCTTCAGCTACTGGAGCACGATTGCCCATTGGACGACATGGAGAAGGCACCCAAAGTTTAACGGTACTAATGCTGTTCGATGCCTTCCTTAAATCTGAGCTGGCAAGGAAGCAAGGTGTAAATGAATCCAAGCCCATTGTTGCACTGGAAGAGCCAGAGGCACACTTGCATCCAAATGCCGTCAGGGCACTTTGGAAGACTATTCGGGACATAGACGGCCAGAAGCTGATTGCCACGCACTCGGGCGACCTACTTTCAGAGGTCGACCTGACCGCAATACGAAGAATCTACAAATCCCGCGGGCAAGTCAAGGTGGGTGCCATTGCCGCTGGCGCGTTGAATCCCCGCGATCAAAGAAAATTTGACTTCCTGGTCCGCCGGACGCGCGGCGAGCTTTTTTTCGCCCGTTGTTGGCTGCTGGGTGAGGGGGAGACCGAAGCTATTCTGTTCGCTGGCGTGGCGGAGGTGCTTGGCCTTGACCTTGAGCAAGCTGGTGTTCGATGCCTCGAGTACCGATTGGGCGACATCGACTACTTTCTGGATGCAGCCAACGCCCTGGGAATTTCTTGGCATTGTCTAACTGATGCCGATGACCAAGGTGCTAGCGACGTCAATAAGGCTGAAGACCGAGTCCCTGATTCTCCAAAGCGCCGTTGGCGGCACATATCGGTCCTGACCAACGCTGCATCAATCGAACCCTACCTAGCTGCAAACGGATTTCTCGACGTATATGAGGCCATAGCAGTTCCAGCTAAGAAGCTGGCCAAACTGAAAGTTGCTCCAGGCGACCCTGCATACGCCGAACAACTCATCAAGTGTATTCCGGACAAGCCTACTGCCGCATATGCTGTTGTTGAGGCAATGCGTCAACGTGGAGTAGGCTCTGTCCCAAAAGCATTAAAGGGCGCTGTCATTAAGGCTGTAGCCCTCGCCAGGAGGCAATGATGGACTACCTAAATAAGCTCAACTCAAATCAGCTCGCTGCAGCCCAATGGAACACTGGTCCTCTCCTCGTTCTGGCAGGGCCAGGCTCCGGTAAGACTGCTACCCTTACTTCACGTGTTGCACGACTTGTCGAAGAGGGTCGCGAAGAATCATTTCGAATTCTCTGTCTTACATTCACAAGGAAGGCCGCAGCAGAAATGCGAGAACGTCTGCTGAAGTTGGTGCCAGAAGCAAAAGACAGGGTTCTGCTAACGACTTTCCATTCGTTTGCGACGGATATTCTAAGGCAACATGGCAGTCATTTTGGACTGAGTCCGGACTTCGAAATCCTTGAAGAGTCCGAGCGTGTCGGAATTATCAAGTCAGTGTTGGAAGACAAGGCTGACGAGCTTACAAAATTCGTATCCGCGGAAAAAGCACTGACAGCCATTGATTTTCTACTGAGAAATGTCACACCTGACGCTAAAATTCCTTCGTTGTTAAAGGACCCCGAGGTTGGCCAACAGCTTCAAACCCTCTTCGTCCGTTACAAAGAACTTTTGAAACAGCAGAATTGCCTAGATTACGGGTCCATTCTATACTTCTGCGAGGAATTGCTTCGCGACCGGCCGCGCGTCAGCAAGCAGTTAAGAACGGTTTACCGCTACATCTGTGTGGACGAGTTCCAAGACACTAATGTCGCACAGTACCATGTGCTTCGTGCTCTTGCTCCTGATAAAGATGCAAACGTCTTCATCGTAGGCGATGACGACCAAGTGATTTACCAATGGAATGGTGCGAGTCCGACCCGCGTAAGAGAACTGGAAAAACACTACGACCTGACCACTATTCAATTGCCCGAAAACTATCGATGCCCTCCGGAGGTGGTTGCCCTGGCGAACGCACTGATCGTACACAACGGCGAACGGTCACCAGACAAAAAGCCGTTGCTCTCAATGAAAGCAGGCACTGGCTCAAACCCTATAGAAATTCTGGCCTTTGAGAGCGATCAGTTAGAGGCGCAAGGCATAGCAGAACTTGTGGCTGCGCGGCTGGAGAGCGGTGTGCGTCCGTCAGAAATTGTCGTCTTGGCGCGGGCCACCAAGCTTTTGGAACGAGTACAAAAAGCGCTAGATGCGTTGTCGATTCCTAGCCATGTCCAACGCCGTAAGTCCCAATTTGAGAGTGCCCCAATGCGCTTTGTGACTTCCGCCTTGAAATTGGCGCTGGTCCGGTCAGACGACGACTTGGCGTCCACCGTAACTAAGGCTCTGTCAGACTGTGTAGAGCAGGATTCGAATGAAGAAGATCTCGCAAGTTTCTCGGCTGCGTTGAATGGCGATCAATTAGAGGCGCTTGGCGCGCTGGTTATGAATACTCCGGCTGTACCCAAAGAACTTCAACAAGCAGTCTTGGCTTTGGTTCGAGGCCAGTACGTAGTATTTATCCGGTTAGCTTTAGCTTATTTCGATCATGTCGAAGATGAGATTGGAAATGGTCGGGATGAACAGTACGCTGAGTACACAACGGAGCGATCTGTTTGGCAAAGTATCATTCGCGAGATTGGTGATGAAGCTGATGCTTACTCGTTGTCCTTGGGGCAATTTCTGCAAGAGCTTGCATTGGCGAACAAAACTCCGGAGGCTCCTTCAAACGCAGTCCGCTGCCTGACTATTCACAGTTCGAAAGGGTTGGAGTTTGCGCATGTCTATCTGATCGGAATGTCCGAGGACCAACTGCCCTCTTTCCAGAGTAAGAAGTCAGGGGATGACAGCCGGGAGATGCAGGAAGAACGCAGGAACTGCTTTGTTGCCATCACTCGAACCATCGAAACGCTCACAATGAGTTACAGCGAAAGATACAACGGCTGGAGTAAGGCCCCATCGCGCTTCCTGTTTGAGATGGGTTTACTGGAGTCTAGTGAATGAGTTTAAATAAGCCGCTAGAGGAGTTTCCCGATGCTAAAACATTTGCAAATCCATAACGTCGGGCCTGCCGCTAAGCTTGAGCTTGAATTAGCGCCACGACTCAATCTGATAACCGGCGATAACGGCCTAGGTAAAAGTTTTTTGCTGGATATCGCTTGGTGGGCCATGACGCGGCGCTGGCCGGGCGAGGTCAATCCACGTCTAACCGCGGGTCGTTGCGCCTTACCGGCCAAGGAAGGTCTGGCGACTATTGGCTTTTCATTCACCAGTAAGGTGAAGACCGAGGACTATGTTAGTGAGTACCGCCCGCGTGAACAAGCGTAGACTGGCAGGCCCGGTCGTCCCGCCAATCCGGGGCTGGTATTCTACGCCATGTCGGACGGTAGCTTTGCGGTTTGGGACCCGGCGCGCAATTACTGGCGTACTCAAAACGATGTGGACGTGCAAGAGCGGGCGCCTGCCTATGTGTTTAACCCTGCCGAAGTATGGGATGGCCTGGAGGATAACGATGGCAAGCGTCTTTGTTTGGGTCTGGTGATGGATTGGGCTGGCTGGCAAAAGGAAAATAGCGCTGCTTACGCCATGTTGAAAAAGGTTTTGGCTGCGCTTTCTCCATCTGAAAAAGAACAGCTGGTTCCTGGCGCACTCAAACGGATTAGTCTGGATGATGTGCGCGACATCCCGACTATTCGCATGCCTTATGGACAGGAAGTAGCTGTATTGCATGCCTCGGCCGGAATTCGCAGAATTCTTGCGCTGGCTTATGTATTGGTTTGGGCCTGGGAAGAACATTGCAAGGCGGCTAAATTCCTGAACGAAGAGCCAAGCCGACAACTGGTGTTGCTGATTGACGAAGTCGAGTCCCATTTGCATCCGCAATGGCAGCGTAAAATCATACCGGCATTGCTGGCTGTAGCTAGGACTTTAGTAAAACAAAATAATGCGGAGTTGCAATTGATTGCGGCAACCCATTCGCCATTGGTGATGGCTTCGGCGGAGCCGTTGTTTGATGCTGCCTTGGATGCTTGGTGGGATTTAGATTTGGAACGCAAGCGTGTGATGTTGACGCGCCGTCCGTTTGAAAAGCGTGGCGATGCTGATGGCTGGCTGATGAGTGAAGCCTTTGATTTAGCGAGTGGACGCCCCGTCGAATACGAAGCATTGGTCAAAGAAGCCGCCAAGTTGTTGGATAGGACTGATCCAGACCTCAAGGCGATCAAGGCCATGCATGCAGCGTTGATTAATGCGTTAAGCCCGACCGATAACTTTTTATTTAATTGGCGCTATGTCTGCAAGACTAAGGGATGGCTGGAATGATTCCTGTTAGTCCACAGCCGGAACCGGCGGATTTTGATGCAAAAGTCAGGCAGCCAGGACTGAAGTGGCTTGCGACGTATGGGATAGCCCCGAACGGGCCCGTGCCAAGTAAAACCAAAATTGAGGCTTATTGGACGCATTCAAATAAAGCGCTCTGGGAGGCTTACGGCGGCGTCTGCGCCTATCTGGCCATCTACTTTGAGTGGGTAACGGGAGCCAGTTCGACCGATCATTTTGTAGCTAAATCCAAGGATGCCGGTCAAGCCTATGAGTGGTCGAATTACCGATTGTCCTGCCTAGGCCCCAATCGGAATAAAAACAAGTACGACGACGTGCTGGACCCTATTGGCTTGGCGGCGGACACCTTCGTCTTGAACTTGGCCAGCGGCGAGATTTCGCCTAATCCAAATCTCAATAAACTTGCCGCCGAGCTCGCGCGTAAAACCATTGAGCGGTTGAAGCTTGACAGTCCGGAGCATAACCGGATGCGGCTGAATCATTATTATCTGTATTTGCAACACAAGCATGTGCAGATGCTGAAGCAGCTTTCTCCGTTTGTCTGGTATGAAGCCCAACGCCAGGGGTTGCTATGACAATTAGTCGTCAATCACTGGCTGATGCGCTGCGGGCAGCCTTGAACGCTTGCGCAAAAGGCAATTCACAGACGTCCGCGCCGGTTGCCGCCATTTTGTGGCCGGATAAGGACGGTCAGTGGCAATCCGCCGTACCTGCCTTGACGGCTTTAATGCCCGGCTTATTCGTACTTGGCGCCTATTTTCCCGAGCAACGCAGCGGCCCAGCCATCTGGCTTAAGTGCGCGATTGCCGGCCTGCTGCCCGAGGTTCAGTTTGATGGCGTCCCGGTGATCTATTTGCCCGGCGTGAGTCGTGCCGAATTGCGCGCCATAGAAAGCTGCCCGCGCGACCTGCAACCTTTGGCGGAATTACAGTATCGTGGCGTGTTCTGGAGTCAGGCCAACGCTAAGGATTGGACAGTGAGCGCTTTTCTGGCGTCGAAAAATGGTGGTTTGGGTTTAAATGTAGCTCAGGACAAGGCGACTCAGGAGGCATTGGCGCAGGCTTTGCGGGCGGGGTTGCTATTAGAGTGCAATTTGGATGATCTGCAGGGGCGCGTCATTAATTCGGAATGGCTGCTCGGTTTCCTGGCCCCAAATCCCAATCGCGATGTGCTGCTGTGGATGAATCAACCGGAAGTCTCGCGCCAGCAATGGGGGGATGTGTTGTGGGCGGTGTTTGTCAAACGCTGTAAATCGGATTTCGGTTTCGATCCGGTGACGGATGGCGTGCTGGCGGCGACCGAGCGTTTGGCTAAAGGTCATGGTAAATGGGCGGCTGTCGCCGAGCTGTATCAGGATTCATTTGCAAGCTTTCCTAGTGTGTTTGATTGGTTGGCCAAGCTTCCCGCGCCGCATTGGGATTTATTTCCGGATTATGCTGTGTTGGCGGGTTATCCGCAAGTTAACGAGCAAAGTGAATGCTCCTTGCGCGCTAGCTTATCGGCATCCGCTGGCATGGATGCGTCTCAGGCACGCGCGGCTATTTTGGCGGCTGAAGAGGAACACGGCATGCGCCGTGCCTGGTTGTGGATACGCATGGGGCGTGCCCCATTGGCCGCCGCGCTAGAATATTTGGTTGAGGTGGCCAAGGGTAGCGCTAGCTTGCCGATTGGTCAAACGCCTGCCGAATTGGCCAATAGTTACCAGCTTAGTGGCTGGAATGTTGACTTGGCGGCGTTGCGCGCGTTGGCTTGTGTGCAGGCAAAGGCCGATTTGGAGGCAGTGGGCACGGCGTTGCGTGTAATGTATATGCCGTGGCTAGATGAGACGGCGCGCCGATTGCAAGAGGCCGCCAAGGCCGTGGGTGGTTTACCCTTGATAGCGTCGGACATGGTTGCTGCTGGAACGTGTACGGTTTTCGTGGATGGCTTGCGTTATGATGCGGCGATACTGCTTAAGCAAAAGCTTGACGATTTCGGTAACGCTAGTCTCTCGGCGCGCTGGACCAGTTTACCTTCTGTCACGGCGTCAGGAAAAGCCTGGTGTTCGCCGGTGACTGAATACATTACGGGTGCGGTGGAGGATTTGGAGTTCGAGCCTAGGGTTGCCGCGGACGGCAAGCCGCTATCCGGCTTCAATTTTCGCAAGCTGTTAAGCGAACATGGCGTGCAAGCGCTAGACAAACATGAGACGGGTGATCCGCAAGGTCTGGCTTGGACGGAAGTTGGGGATCTGGACCATTATGGGCATGAACATGGGGTGCGCTTGGCGCGTGATCTTGATAGCCAACTTAATCAGGTTTTAGAGCGCGTTGTTGAACTGCTTGATGCGGGTTGGCGGCGCATGCGCATCGTGACCGATCATGGTTGGCTGTTGATGCCGGGTGGTTTGCCTAAATCGGAATTAGCCAAGCATCAGGTGGAAACGCGCTGGGGCCGTTGCGCAATATTGAAGGATAGCGCGCACGCTGCCCCACTGACTTTTGGCTGGGATTGGCATCATGATGTGCAGGTGGCGTTTGCGCCTGGGGTGTCTTGTTTTATCGCTGGCATGGAATACGCGCATGGCGGCCTTAGTTTGCAAGAATGTCTGGCGCCGGTAATACAACTAGATTGCGCGGGCGCCATTGAAGCCGCCAATTTAGTCAGTATTCAATCCGTAACCTGGAAGGGGCTGCGTTGTACTGTAATTGTTGATGGCGCGTCGGATGATTTGCGCGTTGATATTCGCAGCAAGGCCGCCTTGGCCTCGACGTCTATTGTTTCCAGCGTTAAGTCGTTAAAAGAGAGTAAGGCTAGCCTAGCGGTGGCCGATGATGAATTGATGGGCGTGGCCGCTGTTGTTGTGGTGCTTGACGCGGGTGATGAAGTGTTGCAAAAACAAATGACCACGGTAGGAGAATAAGCATGCAACTGGATGAATTGGATCGCAAAGCCGCCTCTGCCTTTGAAGGCTATGTGGTGCGTAAGGACTTAGTCCGTACTTTCAGCCGGCAATTTCCAGTGCCCACCTATGTGGTTGAATTTTTGCTTGGGCGTTATTGCGCGACAACGGATGAAGCCGAAATTCAGGAGGGACTGGATATTGTGCAGCGACAACTTAGCTCGCGAACTATCAAGGCCGGGGAAGAAGAGCTGTTCAAGGCGCGCGCCCGCGAATCTGGCTCGGTTAAAATCATTGATATTATTACGGCGCGTTTAGACGCCAGGACGGATTCATATCTGGCTAGTTTGCCTAGTTTGCGGTTGAACGACGTGCGCTTGTCCCCGGACATGGTAAAGGATAACGAACGCATGTTGACCGGCGGTTTTTATGCCGAGGTTACCTTGGGCTACGATGCGTCGATTGCTCAGGAAAAAAACGGCAGGCCGTTCGGCGTGGAGGCATTGCGCGCTATACAGTTGTCTAAGCGGGAGGTATTGGAAATATTGTCGATGGGGCGTCATCGATTTACATCCAGTGAGTGGCGTGATTTTTTGTTGCGGAGCGTGGGTTTTGAGCCGCAGACCTTATCCGATCGCGCCAAGGATGCGTTACTGTTGCGTATGGCGCCTTTTGTCGAACGTAATTACAACCTGGTGGAACTTGGGCCGCGCGGAACGGGTAAATCGCATCTGTTTCAACAAGTCTCGCCCTACGCGCACCTTATATCGGGCGGTAAGGCGACGGTGGCGAGGATGTTTGTTAATAACGCCAGCGGTCAACGTGGGTTAGTTTGCCAATACGATGTGGTTTGCTTCGATGAAGTGTCGGGCGTGTCTTTCGACCAGAAAGATGGCGTTAATATCATGAAAGGGTATATGGAGAGCGGAGAGTTTTCCCGAGGCAAGGAAAGCATTCGCGCGGACGGCTCCATCGTGCTGGTGGGCAATTTTGATGTCGATGTCGAGCATCAGCAGCGGATTGGGCATTTATTGGGGCCGTTGCCGCCGGAGATGCGCGACGATACCGCTTTTATGGATCGGATTCATTGCTATTTGCCTGGTTGGGATGTGCCCAAGCTTAATCCAGGTTTGTTTACTAATCATTTTGGCTTGGTTAGCGATTTTTTATCCGAGTGTTTTACTCAATTGCGCGGCCAAAGCCGAATATCGACATTACAGGGGCGAGTGTATTGGGGGGGCGCGCTTTCGGGACGTGATCTGAACGGGGTTAACAAAACCGTTAGCGCATTGCTGAAACTCCTATATCCCGATGCCGAAACACCGGTCAGTGACGAGGATTTGGAATGGGCCGTGCGCTTGGCTTTGGAAGTGCGTCGACGTGTTAAGGAGCAGCAAAAACGTATCGGCGCGGCGGAGTTTCGAAATACCCACTTCAGTTATACGATGGGCGCGGAAGGCGTGGAAAAATTTGTCGGCACGCCGGAACTGCAAAGTCAGGGCAGTATCGGCGACGAGCCGCTGGAGTGCGGGCAAATTTGGACACTTAGTCCAGGCGGTCAGGATGAAAACCCAGGCCTGTTCCGACTGGAGGTGAACGAAGGCCCCGGGAATGGCGTGCGGGTGCTCAACAACCCGACGCCAGCGGCTTTTAGGGAATCCATTCGTTGCGCGGAACAAAATCTGTATGCGCGCGCGCAGCAATTGGTAGGTGACCGTGAGCCGCGCGCGCATGAGTTCTCGGTGCAACTGAGAAGTTTTGACGCCGCCAAGTCCGGCGCAAAAACGGGAGTGGCCGCGCTGATTGCTTTGGCTAGCGCTTTGTTAAAGAAATCGGTGCGCGGTGGACTTGTTGTGGTGGGTGAAGTGACATTGGGCGGCGCCATTGAGCCGATTCATAACGCGGTTAACTTGGCGGAGATTGCGGTCGAGAAAGGAGCCCAGGCGCTATTATTGCCGGTATCATGTCGCCGACAATTGTTTGAGCTGTCCGATGAAATGGCGACTAAGCTAGATATTGAGTTCTATCAAGATGGGCGGGATGCTCTGCTTAAGGCGCTTAGTGATTGAGTGAAAGTTTCAAGATGGTCTAAGCATGAATTCAATCGGCTAGCAAAACAAAACCATTCCACCAGAATCGGTTATGTCGGTTTTGTAGCTTTTAACCAAACTCAACCCCAAAAACTGTCACGTCTTGTTGTAGCAAAAACCGATTCTCACCCCTTTAGGCGACATTACGAGCAAACGGTACAATTTTTTCATCTTCATAACCTTCAATCCACGCCGTCAATTTCAAAAGCGCTGATTTTTTCTCGGCCAGATAATTGTGCTTGTCATAGTGACGGGCTTGCACGCCAGACAGGCCGTGACTTTGCAGTTGCGCGCGATGAGATTCGGATACCCCCATCCTGGAAAGTGTGGTTTCTACTGTCCGCCGAATATCTTTCATTTGTAAAGGTGCGTTCGCTTCTCCCGCATCCAGCATGGCCTTGGATAAATCGCTGACTAAATGAGTCAATGTGTCTGGATGAATAGCTTTGCTCCCGTCAATACTGAATAACCAGTTAGTATTTAGAATTTTAGCGCGTTGTTGTGCGTTTCTGATCAAATCGTTGGCCAATCCTGCTAAGGGCAGATAGTGCAGACGCGCTTCCGTGCGTCTACCTTTGGGATCGCGCAAGGTTAGAATTCCGTCGTCATCGACATCTTGAATTTGAGCCCTGAGTAACTGAGCAATGCGTTGACCACCCAAGGCAATAGCGGATTGTATTGTCATGCCTGGAATACCGGCATCCGCTAATCTCCGCCACAAATGACGAAACTCGGCGTCGTTCAAGTATCGTTCGCGAGGTTTAATAAACTGCGTCAGCGCCTTGGTTTCGGCGGCTGGGTTACGTTCAAGTCCGGCGCGGCGGTAAATTAAAAAATCCGTCGGGATGCTTGCATCGTCCTCGGCGTCCAGCGCACGTCTGAACGCCGCCGCCAGATAGGAGCGTAATACTCCCGCCGTTCGGCCTTTGCCGGATTCCACCACCTTGCGTAATGTGTCGGTGACATGCTGGCGAGTAAGAGCACTGGCAGGCAGTGAACGTAAATGCGCAGCATGCCGCATGAAAACGGATTGCGCGTCACCGGCTGAGGCGTCTTTACCCCGTCGTTTAAGGTCGGCAACATATAAATCCATCAAAGCGCCTACCGTGACCTTTGAGGAATCTTCACGCTTACGCTCTGCTTCAAGGCGCGCTTCCTCGCGAATTCGCCGTTCATCTTCTTTAAGCTGTTCCTGTTCCAGCAACACAGCCTTCAGATTATGGTCACCCTGATAGATTTGCGCTAACTTTGCGGATTCGGCGCGCGCAACCACCAAACCCATTTCAGGATAAGTCCCCATGGAATGAAGTCGGCGTTTACTGCCACAGTCTGTATAACGGAAATACCAGCGGGCATTACCGCTAGAAGAAGCCCGCAGTTGTAAAACCCAGCCAACACGTTTGCCGGTCACATCAGATACCCACACCTCCTTACCGGACTTTTTGGCCGTGGTGATTGCGCTTTTGATTTCTTTATCCGTCAACGCCATGTTAGCCTCCTGAAGCACCTTTAGGCCCCTGATTTCCTGGGGTTCACGGCAAAAATTTCGTAGCCGTTATGTTGCCGTTATTGGTAGGCTTGTAGTGTACATCAAAGGATTTTATTGGACAATATTTTTTATAACTTAATGTTTAAAAAGATATAAATTTTTTAATCGGAATCAATTTGGACTATAAGAGGCATTAAAGCGCTTGATTTGTAATCAGCCGGTCGTGGGTTCAAATCCTGTCACCAGCTCCAATTAAAACAAGGCCTTAGATGAAAATTTAAGGCCTTTTTTATTGCCTTAATAATATTCAGCATCAATAATATTCAGCATCCGAACGTTATGCGCCTTCGATGCCGGATTACGCTTCGCTTCATTCAGGCTACCTAGCTGCAGAGTATAGGCCAACAAGCGGATGCCGCCAATCGTAAGGCGAAGGCGTTATTGGACAAACTTAAAGGTTGAATCTGTTTCGCAAGAAGAAGAATCATGTCAGACCGGTAGCGGTGGCTGCCGAGTTTAGAATTTTGGCTTGAAACCAACGTAAAGAAAAAACATGACGCTTAGAAAGCCAAGCATCACAAAACAGCCGAAATAGAGTGGCGCAAAGTCAAACCGCGCGGCGCAAATAGCCGCTACCCCGTGCCGCCGCTAAATTAATAAATAAGATTCAGATATAACAGGCAGATAATCCAACCTACCAATGTCCATGTCCAAAATTCTCGCCATTGGCGACGCCTGAAACGATATCTTCCTAATAAATTCATCGGCTACCGGCCCCTCTCCGTAAATCAGTACCCTGATCCGACCGGTTGCGTTCCAAACGTAACCGGCCCATCCCAAGCGCCGGAACAAGCCATGCTAAAAAGACCTCATCCCAACGCCTTACACCATGCCATAGTGAATGAACGGATGACCGTATAGATCATTTCCCCCGCCCAAGCCGAACAATCAACAGCTTGTCTATCCCAAATGGCAAGCAAATCAATTGTAAACTAATTCTTAGCAAAGATGCAACTATGCTTATTCAATTAATTGATTAACTTATAAACAAAATCGATTTTCATCGTGCTCGAAACGAATGCGGCGCATGGATAAAAATCGGCTATCATCAAGCTAAGAATAACACACCGACAGACCCCGTCTAAGAAAAAAAACCCGATGCAAACCCGTTTCCAGCGCGCAATACCGCGCCGCATTCTGCAAGCATTATTTCCGCCGCGCTGCCTGTTGTGCGGCAAGAATGGGCATGAGGGAATGGATATCTGCGCCGGCTGTTACGCCGATCTGCCGCTCAACCGGCCGGCCTGCCGCCAATGCGGGGAAAATTTAGGCGCGGCGGCGCAAACCGTGTGCGGCGCTTGTCTCGTTCACGCGCCGGCTTTTGACGTCACCCATGCGCCGTTTTTGTACCGGGGCCCGCTGCCGTTTCAGATCGGCCAACTCAAATTTCACGGCCGCCTGCCCCACGCCAGGCTGCTAGGCCAATTACTGGCCCGGCATCTCATCAGCGTGCAAGCGGAAATGCCTGAGTGCCTATTGCCCACGCCATTGCACCCACGGCGTTACCGCGCCCGCGGCTTTAACCAAGCGCATGAAATAGGCCGCGAAGTAGCGGCGGAACTCAATTTGCCGTTGAATCCGCGGCTAGTGACAAGGCAACAAGACACCCCGCACCAAACCGGCTTAAGCGCCGAAGAGCGGCGGCGGAATCTAAGGCAAGCGTTTCAATTGCGCTCACCGCTGGCCTATCGAAAAATCGCCATACTGGACGACGTCATGACCACCGGCGCCACGGTAAACGCCTTGGCGCAACTGCTTAAGCGGCATGGCGCAACTCAAGTCCAAGTATGGACCTGCGCCCGCGCCGAATAACCTTTAAGCTTAAACCAAACTCCGCGCCTGATCGAACGCTGCCCGAAAATCCAGGAACCGGGGCGCATCCCCGGTCAACAACGATTGCAACAAAGCCTGCTGCGTCTTGTATTTCACATCGCCCACCGCCAAAGCGCCAACCGCCAGCGTTTTGGCTAATTCGGGCAATGGGGTCGCGAAATCGCGCAAATTAACGCCTTCTATACCCGACGGCGGCACTGCGTTAACGTCGCCAACCACTTTCAAGGCCTTGGCTTCGGCCAATAGCGCGGTAGACAATACCCTGACCCCGGCTTTGGCGGTGCAAAAAACCACCTCGGCGTCGGCCAGCAAAGCGGCTTTCTGCTCATTGTTCTGCGCCACCGCGCCATGCAAATTCGCATTGAACCGGTGATGGTATTGCTTGGACAAATCCAAGGCGCTATCCAAGGATAAATGATCGACTATCGTGGTTTCCGCCCCTTGCAAGGCAGCAATGACCGCCGAGGCCAAACCCACCGGCCCGGTGCCGCCGAAAACCAATACCTTGCGCCCGGCCAAAGGCAAATCAAAGCCCTGCCGCAAGCCCTTCTCCACGCATGCCACCAAGGCAGCCGCCGTAGTGTAAGCCCCGCTGGGGTCGGCCAGCGCCGAGACTTGAAACGGCGGCGTCATGGCAGACGCGCAAGCCTCCAGCATATCCACCGCCAAACCGATATCGCGGCCGCCGATAAAAATAGCCGTCCGTTTTACGCCGGACAAACTACGGGAAAAAATGGCGTCCTGCGTCAAACGCGTCACGCTATCCAATTTAACGTTAGCGTAAGGCATCAACACATCAAACCCGGCGTCCAAAGCCATATTGACGTCAAACGGGCTATTGTTCGGCATGGGATCAAACATATGCAAAATACTGCGTTTTGCCGGTTTGACCCGTGTCTCGGCCACCTGAGGCGCAGGCGGGTTTAAAATACGCTTAACTGTCTGAATTAATGAATTCACGTGCTACCGCAAAAGCATGTTCGTAATGTAAAAAAATCGGCTTCTCGCCTTTCAGCATCATTTTCAATAGACGGCTTTGCGCCTGATACTTGATATTACCGATTGCCAACGCGCCTATGCCCACCGCGCCGCTGATGGAGCCCGGCAAGGGATTGCCGTTGTCAAACGCATCCAATCCGGCGATACCGGTTGGAGGCACGGCATTAACGTCGGCGGCCACTTTCAATCGCGGCGCCTGAGCGATCAACTCCGCGCTCAACAATTCAATACCCGCGGCGCCGGTGGCGAACACCACATCCGCTGTTTTAATATACTCCGCCTTATCCGCGTCGGCTCCGGCCTCAATCTTAATTTTGCCATCGCCCAATTCCTCGCTGCACATCTGCGCGGTGCGCTCGGCTTTATCCAATTGGCGGCCGATAATCCGCACATTCGCTCCAGCTTGCGCCGCAATCACGCTGGCAGCCTGCCCCACCGGTCCGGTGCCGCCAAAAGCCAACACATTCAAACCGCTCAAGGACACATGAAAGGTCTTGGCCAACTCTTTTTCAACCGCCGCCACCATACCGGCGGCCGTAGTGAAAGCCCCGCTGGGATCGGCGAATACAGACACCTCGAACGGCGGCACCATGGAATTTTTAGCCAATCGCAACATGTCAATGGCTTGTTTGGTTTCCCGGCCGCCAATAAAAATGCCGGTGCGACGCAAGCCCTTGGCGCTACGGGAAAAAATAGCGTCCTGCACCAAACCCCTCACTTCGCTGGGTTCTACGTTAATATACGGCACCGCCGAAATCCAGCCCGCGTCCAACGCCATGTTTACATCGAAAGGGCTCAAATTCTTGGCTGTCGTCAGCATATGCAAGATATAGGGTTTTTCCATTTTGACCTCTTATAAATTATTTTAGTCGGATAGTATAAATTAAATGTGACAGATTATGACAAATTTCACCTGTACACGAGCGCGCAAACCACGGCCCAACATCCTACCGGCACTATAAACCTACATTAAAATAACAGCTTAGCGGAAAGCGACTCCTGGATGGAACCACCATTCAGCCATCTGTCCCCCCAGAGACGAGACAACCCGCTTTCACGTTTACCCGCTCCGCTGTGGCAAAACCGACAAAATACCATAACGCCGTGCCGATCAATTGTCGCAACTACTACATTTTACCGGTTTTAAGTCTCATCTCAGACCGTAATCCGCCCTTGGCCGATTATCAACCACGAATAACATAAGGTATTATTTAGAATGGCAAGCATTTTGCTTCATGCATGGCAAACCGTTTATTAACATGCACACCGAGGTTTACACGCCATGTCGTTACTTGAGAAATTTGATAGCCAGGGATTATTGTGGATCACCACCTTGGTCGGTAAGACCACTACCGCTGGCTTGTCGGCTTTTCGCGGCGATTTAGTCCTGATCGAAGGCGCAATGCGCGAAGGCTCTACCAACATTCGCGACCGTAAAACGCCCGAATTGGTCATCAACCAATCCGCCGTTCTGGCCGACAGCGAAAAAATACTCTTCATCAACGGCCTATTTTTCAAATTGGAAGACCTGCCGGTATTCGTGGACAAATACAAAGAAGCGCTGACTCCGGAAACCGTCACCTTCTTCTACGTAGAAAACATAGCCAAGCCGCAAAAAATCGTCTACGCGGACATTGTCTTCAATTTATTGCCTTATAAGGAAGGCATGATCTGGAACGAAACCCTGGAAGCGCTATACATTGAAAAAGCCGATTTGAAAGGCCTGTCCGCCGAGGACAAAGTCATCGCCATGTACGACGCGGCCAAAACGCACAAATCCAAAGCCGAGGAAATCAGCTTGGAAGAAGCGCTGACCCAAACCATAGAAGTCAAAAAAGAAGCCAGCGGCGGCCCGGTTTAAACCGTCCGCCTAATATTGCCGCCGGAATCCGCCATGAAAAATTTTAAAACCGCAACCGTCGCCGCCGCCAAGCAACTGCTCAGCGAACAAAACCCGGTCATTCTGGACTGCCGCAAGCTAAAGGATTATCAAGAAAGTCATATCGGCGGGGCCATGCATGTACACGATCAATTACGCGACAGCCTGCTCAGAAAAGCCGACAAACAGCGCCCGATATTGATCTACTGCTACCATGGACACAGCAGCGAACACCTGGCGGAAATGTTCGGCGACTTCGGCTTTCAAGAAGTCTATAGCCTAGCCGGCGGCTACGCCGAATGGCGGCAACAGCAAACTTAAGAGGTGAAACCATGTCCCAATTACCCAGAGATATAGCGCTACGCATCGCGCTGGCCGCCCGCGTGCTACCCGGAATCGACTTACCCAAGTTGATTAGCGTACTGCATGGCAAAGTCGGCTCGCCGCTAGACGACGAAAAACTGAAATCGATAACCGTCACCAACCTGAAAACAGGCATCGGCAGTCATGACGGCGAGGAAGACGGTGAAGACATAGGCATTGGCCTAGCCAACATCAAACTGGCGGTGCGCTATTTGTGGGGAGACGAAAGCGGCGACGAAGGCATTCCGCAAGTGCAACCGTATCGGGAAGGCGACATGCCTGAATCGATTCGCATCGCCATCGCCTCCAATACCGGCAACTTGCTGAACGGACACTTCGGCTCCTGCATCCGCTTTTTAGTCTACCAACTTAGCCGTAACGACATCCGGCTAGTCGACATCCGCTCCACCATAGAAGCGGATGACGCGGAAGACCGCAACCAATTCCGCGCCGAATTAATCAAAGACTGTCAAATTCTATTCGTGCAATCCATAGGCGGACCGGCGGCGGCCAAAGTCATCCGCGCCGATATTTATCCGATCAAGGAACCGGAAGTCATAGACGCGGTGGAAAAGCTCACGGAGTTTCAAAAAGTATTCGACGCCCCGCCGCCCTGGATGGCCAAAATTCTCGGCAAAACCGCCGAGGAACGCAAACGCTTCAACTATGAAGACACGCCCGAGGCCTGGGACGAAACGGCGTTTAATTAAAGCACATACCGCGCGCCCAGCCGCGCGCCACTTACCAAAGAAAACAAGGGCATTGGTAGATATATTCTAAAATCATCACAGCCGTTTTAAACCTAGGTATCCTAATAAAGCGCTTCCGAATAAGCAGATCGATGGTGCAACTGGAATGGGTGACGCATAATCATGCCCGCTAATTCCGGTTGTATTTGCTCCCGGTGTAACAGGATCTATATACACATCCAAAGTATGAGAGTAATCTGAAACTGCTGTTAAGTAAGAGGCTGCATTATTACTCATGACATAGGCATTAGCTTCAAACTCTACCCTTACGGCAATTGTATCACCATTAGGCACCAAAACATTTTTTATGATGTTGACATTAGGCGAAGCATCGCTGCTGCTCCAGTTACCGTAATCAAGATAAGTATCGGTTGCCAAGTCAGTAATTGAGTAGTAAAGATAACTATAGGCGCTGATGTTATTAGGATATGTATTATCTGTTAACGTATGAGAACCATGTACATCGTACTGAAATTTATAGATGCTGTTGAGAAGATTGCTAGTATCAATATAGTCGATCTGTTCAACAGAGCCCTGCGATTGGGCATCACCCACAATAATTCCAGATAGAGAGTCCAACGAAGCATTAAATGTCCGATGAGCGTCCGCATAAACATGGGCATGGCCAAAAGATATGTCCGCGTTGGCATTAGCGTAGGAACCATCGCTCAAGGAACTACTAATCTTTGAACTCAAACTTCCGTTAAAGGGTACTACTTGTAGTGGTTTATTATCCTCTGTCACGCATCCAACGCTACCGCCACAGGCGCCGGCGCCTGCAACAGCACTAAGTTGCTGCTGAAAAACTGTTGCCGCTTTTACTTCTGTTAAGGATAAACCGCAAACTATCAGTATGAGTATTTTTTTAAACTGGATTTTTGAAACAATCATTAGAAATACCTTATAAATAAGGAAAAAACAAACCGTTTTGATAACAGAAAACGCAACTATTGTCAATTTTTTTAAATTCATAATCACTTTGCAATTTGAATGCCAAAATGCTTAATCATTTGGCGCTTGACTCACCCATTTAACGTAACTGCAATAATTTAACTTCTGATCTAAACCGAGACAGACTTCATTGCTAACCAACCCATCAAGGCCTTGGCGGCCAGAGGCGATTGGCGGGGGTGTAGCCCGCAGGGATGCGGGCTCCAAGCCTATAGGGACATATTCACGGCGTCCCCCGACAAGCGCCTCTGGCCGCCAAGGCCGGTTTTGCGCCAACAGCCTTTTACCTTGCTAGCGCGATTGTCCCGGCTAAAGTTAGTAGCCAATAAATAAATCTAGATCGAAGCTTTGACGTTGATAAAAAAACTAACTCGACAACCGGATGATTGTCTTAGTTTGGACGCCACGCGGTGAAGCGCGCCGAATTATCAGTATCAAGAATAATCAAATTCGTAGCGCCTAAGGTTTCCGCGCCCGGCGGCTGGAAGAGTTTGTCAGATTATCCAGCTTTATCTGGATAATTGTGTGTTATTGAATAAGTGACTTGAAGGTAATTAAACCTCACTACCCCAGCCTAACCCAAATACCCGCCCAAAACCTGCTTCGCGCCGGCGAAAGCTTGATCTATGTCGCTCAATACCTTGCCGGACGCATCGAACCTGCCCTCCTTGGCGTCCCGCTCCACCGTGGCGCATAACACCCCCAACGCCTCGGCGCCGACTTGCCGGCTGCTGGATTTCAACGTATGCGCGGCGTTCATAATTTTATGCGTATCCCCGGCGGCGAACCCATCCCGCAAATTTTGCAACAGCTCCTGAGTATTCTCCAAATACAAGACTATCAACTCATGTAATAATTGATCACTACTGTCAGGATCCAATTCGCGAATCGCCTCCAGCGCCTCCCGATTAAACGCGCGCGCCTCGGACCATACCGATGGCGCGGGCGTAAGCTCCGATTGTGCGGAAGGTTTCGTCCATTTATTCACCATTTGTAAAATAGCTTCTTTTTTGAAAGGCTTGGCTTGATAATCGTCCATGCCGGCGGCCAGACATTTTTCCCGATCCCCGCCCAGCGCGTTCGCTGTCAGCGCAATAATCGGAAAACCCGGCAACAAGCCTTCTTGTTGCCGCCGGCGTATTTCGGCGGTCGCGGCGTAACCGTCCATCACCGGCATCATACAATCCATCAACACCAGATCGTATACATTATTCTCCAGAGCCAACAAGGCTTCCTGACCGTTATTCGCCACGTCCACCACAAAGCCGAAACGTTTCAACATCGTTTTCGCCACTTCTTGATTCACCCGGTTATCCTCGGCCAATAAAATACGCACGGGTGAGTCGCCCTCGGCCGCCGCCTCCTCAACCGGCAAGGCGGCGGCGGCGGCCTTAGCCGTGACTATTTCAGGCGCTGGCGCGCCCAACATACAATTAAACAACTCCAGCTTGCGGATGGGTTTAATCAAATACGAGGAAAAACCGGCTTGCTTGATATGTTGCGTTTCGCTGCTAAACGAAGTGGAAACCAGCAAAATCAGCGGAATGTTACGCAACTCCGGATCGGCTTTTATGGTTTGACCCAACTCCAGCCCCGACATGCCCGGACTCTTCATATCAATGATTACCCGGTCATATCCGAGGCCGGCGCGGGCTGACAGTTTCAATAACTCAAAAGCAGCGTAAGGATCGGCGACGGCATCCACCCGCATATTCCATGACGAAGCGTAATCAAGCAAAATTTCGCGGCACGTATCATTATATTCCGCCACCAATAGCCGCAGACCGGCCAAGGCAGTCCGCGTATCCTCCGAGGCCGCGTTGGAACCGCTACACGGCAATGGCAAGCTGAAAGAAAACACCGCCCCTTTACCCGGACTGCTTTCCACATCGATATGACCGCCCATCAATTCAACCAATTGCTTGGAAATTGTCAAACCCAAACCGGTGCCGCCATATTGGCGCGTAGTAGACCCATCGGCTTGGGTAAAGGCATGAAACAACAAAGGCATAATCTTTTCCTCAATGCCAATTCCTGTGTCCCGCACCGTAAATTTGATTCCGCCGGCCCCGTCCGGTTTCACCCTGACCTCGATTTCGCCATTGTGGGTAAACTTGATCGCGTTGCCGACTAAATTCAGCAACACTTGCCGGACTCGGGTTGGGTCGCCGATAACCTGTCGCGGCGCATCCACGGCAATATGACTATTGATCTCCAAATCCTTGCTATGCGCCCGTTTGGCGAACAGCTCCACGATATCCTCCACCAAGGTATGCAAATCAAAATCCACGTGTTCCAAGAGTAAATGACCGGACTCGATTTTAGAAAAATCCAAAATATCGTTGATGATGGCCAACAGGGATTCGCCCGATGTATTCACCGCCGAAACGAACCGGCGCTGATTCTCGGTCAAATCAGTGCCCAATAGTAATTCCGTCATCCCCAAAACCCCATTCATTGGCGTACGGATTTCATGGCTCATATTGGCCAGAAATTGCGATTTGGCGGCGTTGGCGGCCTCGGCGGCGTCCTTGGCCAAGCGCAACTCATGGGTGCGCAGTTCCACTTGTTTCTCCAGGTTGGCGCGGTGGCTCGCCAACTCCACGTCCCGGCTATTGATTTGCTCCAACATATCGTTAAAGGAGTCAACCAAATCGCCCACTTCGTCATTTGAATGTTTGTGCGCCCGCCTGAGATAATCGCCCGATTCCGAAACCCGGCGCGCGGTGGTGGACAATTCAACTATTGGCCGAGTCACCGCTACCGCCAAACGGTTGGCCAGATAAATCGCCAACAAAAAGCCCGCCGACAAGGCCATGGCCGAAGCCGCAAGATTAAAAGTCAGATCGCGCCACATTTCACCCAAGGAATAGCGCAAGGTTAAAATGCCCACCACCTCTTTTTCGTTGGTCACTTCTTGCCGATAACTCAACTCGCGCCAAGGCAGAAACGCAGGCAGCCAGATTGGCTTTCGCCCTTGATAGACCGCAACTTCCCGGCCGTCGGGCGTGAGCAGGGTAGCGCCGATAATTGAGGAAATTTCGCTCAAGGACTCCAAGGTTTGCCGCGCGCTATTACTGTCCTGAAAAATCAGCGCCGCCTCGGAATCCTTGGCCGTCACCCGCGCCAAACCCGCTACTTGTTCCTTAGCCGTATGCAAGGAATTCCGGGTCTCGTTGCCCGCCACCAAGGCAAACACGATAATCAACGACCATGCCAAATTAGTAAGAATGATGCGTCTTAGCTTCTCAGCTATGGAAACCTTGCGGCTGGATACAGGTAATATCTTCATTTGCCTCTAATTTGTCGAGATGATTTCTTGAAAAGATGAAAGTTTACCTCGAATCGCGGCCAACTCAATGCGAAAAATCCATGAGACGCCGGCTCTAAAATCGTAAACTTACATTACTCTATTAAAATTAGACATGCGTTCTTAATAGCTATATTACTTATTTCAATTTAACACTATTGTTTTCCTTAATTTCTCTAGCTAATTTCAATAACTGTGAATTGAGCTTCAAACCCGCGCTTTTGACCTTATCCAGATTGACCTCAAATTGCAGCCGATTATCTTGCTCCACTAAAATAATCATGCCACCGCTATTCAGAAACTCCGTCAAATCGCTAACCATCAAAATCGGTTGATTCTCGGTCTTACGCAATAAGTCTCGGATTCTTTGCGAAGGCTCCTCATGATACAAAAACAATAATTGGCAAACGCTAGGATTGTCCACTGCTCCGATGCGCTTGATTTGTACTTTTTTGTTTTGCGCCGTGCGTCCGGCCAGATCATCCAACACGGCGCCGAATTTGGCCGTATCCGTGACGCATAGCGTCAATTCGCTCATGGTTTCACCATTCGGCCATTCGGTGAATTTCAAAAAATTGTACAAATAAACCATGGTAAGCTGCTCTAGGCTGGTCGCCGTAATCGGCTCCGCCGCCGCGTTCCAGCATTGAATCGTCAATATTAGACCCAGCAGCCAGCCTTGTAATATCGCGCCACGCTTGACGGCAAGGTTTGAAATCCAAGCCGGCATATTAAAATCCATATTCCAGACGCAAACGCAGAGTACGTCCGTCCATGGTTAATGCATCAAGGGATTGATCCCCGCTAGCAGCCACCAAATAATGCTGATCCAACGCGTTGTACATGGTCAATCCCGCCTTCAGGCCATGAAAAGGCTTACTTAAAGCCAAATTTAAATTCATCAAATGATAGGCCGGGAGAAGGTTTCCCGCCAGCGTCAATTGCTGATCAATGAAAATTTCCTCCACCCCCAAACGAAACAAGTCATCGAACAACGGCTCCACGTAATGCAGCTTGACCATGTTGTTCGGCGAAGCCGGAGCCCAACCGTTCTGCCCGGTACCCGCGGCCTGCGTATTGGTGTGCGTCCAGCTCAATTTAAACATCCGGCCGCTGTCCCATTGCTTTTCGGCGCTGAATTCAAAACCGCGCGCATTATATTTGCCGGCGTTGATGAACATCAGATAGGTCGGAGAAGCCGGGTTTTGATCCTGAATCAACAATTTGTCCAAATTGTTCAAAAACAGCGTGCTCAGCACCCTAACACCGTTTCCCGGCCGCCATTCCAGCACCGCCTCATAACTTTTAATCAACTCCTGCCGGTTGTTCGGATTCGGCGCATAGCCTAACACGTTGTAATCACGTTCAAACACGTTCGGGGCTCGAAAAGCCGAGCTATATAACAGCTTGGCGGTCAACGCCGGCATGGCCTCCCAAATCAAGCCTATGCGCGGATTCAACTGCCAATCGGGAATCATATGGTTTTGATCCAGGCGCGCCCCGGTGTTCAAAATCAAATTCTCCAGCACCCGGTATTCATCTTGCGCATAAATGCCGAGCCGCGTCCCCTGCCGAGTGCTGGACGCATACACTTGGTAAGGATTGACATCATAATTTAACAGCTGCTGTTGAGCATCATACTGAAAATCGACGCCGGTGGCCCATTTATGCGACTGAAATTGAGTACCGGTCAATTTGAATTCGCCGCCCCACCACCGGGCATTGGCCGAATCGTAATTCAAAACCCGCACGTTCGATTGTCCGCCGACAGTCGCGTAATAGGGCGTGATGCCATAATAATTATACCAATGCTGAAACCCCCGCAATTCCAGATTCAGGTTGTCCGCAACCTGGCTATTGTAGTCAAGATCCATATACGCGGACCTATCGTCATAATAATTATCCTTATCATTGAATATCGAACCCGATGAAGCGGTGGGATCTTGTTTATAACGATCCACGAAACCGCCGTGAAAGGTAAAATCTCGAAAAGTGGCTTGCGTAAACACCCGGCTGCTTTGCTCATGGTCCATATCTCGCGAAAAACCGCCATCAATCGACGAAAATTGTGGAAAATACAAACTACTAGCCCCGTCGCTAGAATACTGAGAAGCGTTCAGCAACACGTCCAAACCATTGTCAAACTGCTTGCCGTAAGTGCCGCGCACCCGAAACATGCCCTGGCTGCCGCCCTCGGCGTATAATTTGCCGCCGTTGAAATCCTTGCCTTGCTTGGTGATCACATTAATCACGCCCAGCAACGCATTCGCCCCATACACGGAAGAACCGGAGCCCGGCAAATATTCAATGCGTTCAATCAAGTTCATGTCCAGCATGAACTCCTCGCCGATGAACCCCGAATCATACACCGCGTCATTCATCCGCCGCCCGTCGACCATGATCAATATCCGCGAATTGTAATCTCCCGGCCGCATGAAACCGCGCGCGCCCAGATAAGAATAATTTCTATCGTTACGCACGTATAAACCGCGAATCGCGTTCAAGGCATCCGCCAAGGTGCGCCAACCAAAACTGGCGATATCCTTGGCAGTCAACACCTCCACCGCCGACGGCGCTTCCGAGGATTTTTGTTTAAAACGGGAAGCGGACGAAATTTCCACGTTCACCAATTCATCCAACGGCATATCGTAAAGCTGCTGATTATCGTCAGCCAATGCCGGTTTAAGCGCCGCAAACGCGCAACTAAAGATTGAAAACCGCATAAAACCGCGCATCTTAAAATTACCTGCCCCTGACTTCGCGAGCCAGCTTCAATAATTGAGAATTCAATTTAAGACCCGTGCTCTTGACGTTATCCAGATTGACCTCAAATTGCAGCCGATTATTTTCTTCCGTCAGCATAATCATGCCGCCGATATCCAGAAATCCGGGCAAATCGCTGACCAGCAATATTGGCCGGTTGGCCGTCCCGCGCAACCATTCGCGGATGCCCAGCACATGCTCCGCTCGATCTATAAACAATAACTGGCAAATTCGAGTATCCGCGCCCAAGGCGATACGCAAAATCCGCACGTTTTTATTTTGCGCGGTCCTGACAGCCAAATCGCCCAACTCCGCCCCGAATTTAGCATTCTCGCTGACGCATAGCGTCAATTCGTTTAACGCATCGCCTTGCGGCCATTCGGTGAATTTTAAAAAATTATACAAATACACCAGCGTTAACTGTTCTAAACTCGGGCCGGCGCCTCCAGCAGCGCCCCCGCCAACCGCCATCAGGGATTGAAAAGTCAACAGCAAGCACAGCAGCCAACGGTAAATTCCAGAGCGCCATTTAAAAACCATATTCAAGACGCAAACGTATTGTGCGCCCGTCCATGGTTAAGGCATCAGCGGGTATATCACCGCTAGACGGAGCCAGATAATGCTGATCCAGTGCGTTATACATGGTCAACGCCGCTTTAAGGCCATAATAAGGCTTACTCAAAGCCAAATTGATATTCATCAAATGATAGGCCGGAAGCACGTT
>CAIYSZ010000024.1 GCA_903928965.1 uncultured Pseudomonadota bacterium | reverse complement strand
TCGCCAATACCTGAGTACCCGGCAAAACCCAAACATCCGGGTCATCCGCATCCAGCAACACAAAATGCCGCTCGCCCGCCAACGCACGCCGCTGATACTTCTCGTCCGGATACTGATCTTCCGAATAATTTCTTTCTTTAAAATCCATTTACGCCTCCATTAAATCCGTTTCATCCTAAAATCCTTGGCGGATGCATGCTTGCCGGTCACGACCGGCTTTTCACCGGTTTCCGCGCCCGCCAGAGGCAGCTGAAACACCAAATAACGGTGACCATGCAGACGGCGCAATAAGCCGGCGCGTTGCAATTGAGCCAAGGAAGCGCGCACGCCATCCTTAGTCACCCGCGGCGCGGCGCGCCTATTCACCCATTCCCGCGCCACCTCCGCCAATTTATTAAAACTTAACTCGCGCCTAGGCCCGCCGCTAATTTTCGTTACACTATTCATGCAAGGCTTTAACCCCCGCAGGTAAATGATTTGCGCCCGTAAAGGCAAGCCCTGCAAGGCGACGTCTTCTTCTTTATTCCAAGACACATTCATGAGTATCATTCCTCACCAAAACATAAGCAAATACAGCGCTATTTCGCTGCTCTCTTACCGCACGATTATATTATAGCATCACGCTATAGCAAAAATCAAGCGATTTAGCGTTATGTTTGTTGCGTCTTGCTAAAAAACCAGCTATGTTTATCTTGTTGCTATTGCAATACTCCTCTAGGACAACCTTTTACGATGCAAGAAGCTTAAGATCATGAGAAACTACAATGACCATTAAAGAAATACGCTTGAAAAACCTACTCCACCTAATAGAGCAAAACAATCTCTCCCAACTTGAGTTCGCCAAAAAAATCGGTTGCTCGGCGGCCTATTTGAGTCAAATCATCAGCGATCACAACAAACGCAACATGGGAGACGTTTTGGCTAGAAACATAGAAACCAACTTCAATCTCTACAAAGGCTGGATGGATATCATCCATGAGCATACGGCAGAGATACCCAAAACCGAAATCCGCGCCAAAACGCAACCCGAAGACGCGGAAATACTCGGCCAACTTCGCACCTGGGACGACAATGCGCCGTTACGTCTAGACGAAATCGTACTGCCATGGCTCCCTAAATTTAACCCATTCGACGGCCAGGATTTTACCAATATGCATTACTACCCATTGCACAGATTCCGTTTTTCCAAAACCACCTTAAAAAAACTCGGCATTCAGGAAAAAGCCGCCTATTGCATCATCATGCTCGGCAACAGCATGGACCCGGTGTTGCCGGACGGCGCAATGCTAGGCATCGACACCGATAACACCAAAATTGCCGACGGCGACATCTACGCCATCGACCATCAAGGCAGCTTACGGGTCAAACTCATTTACCGCCAACCCGGCGGCGGACTGCGCCTGCGCAGCTACAACCAACACGAATGGCCCGACGAATATCTTACTAAAGATGAAACCCATATGGTAAGAATTATCGGCCGGCTATTCTGGTGGTCGGTACTGCGCTGACTACGCCAAACGCGCGCCCGGACAGACCTCCGGCCGGTCCGGGCGCGCGTTTTACTTTAATCCCATTCAAACAATGTCCATTTGTTGACGTTGAGGCCCCGATCCATGTCGTTTTTCTTGACATCCATATCCCCGTCCCCGTTGGTGTCGAGCATATAATACGGAGCGCCGATTTGAGGTATGATTTTAATCATATATAATTTACCATTACGCCGATACTCCTGTATCGTATCCTGTCCCTTGCGGGTAATGGTAATATCGGGCGGCATTTCTTCACCCGACTGTACCGGCAACGGAATATCCGGAGGCTCAGGCACGGCGGCCGGCTCCTCTTGTTCGGCGCGCCCAACTAACGGCGTCAGCGCCAACCAGCCCAAAAACAAAAATTGACGCATAAGGGACCATTTCCTTCAAAAACAACGCCGGCGGCGCATCGCTAATCGCTAATTTGAAAGCTCAAAATCCTAAGCCGCGCGCGGCCCCAGACGATTGCCGCCTAGAGCCCGCCACGCTCGGCTCAAGCCTTAAGCCTGTTTTTGTAAATATTTTTCCACGCCGGTGGTTTTTTGGTAAACCGCATCGCCGCCCAGCAAACTTTGCTTAGCCAAATATTTAGCGACCCCGGAAACCCCCGGCGCGTCTTTTTGCACTGCTTCTTGTTTATGCAAATATCTAGCTACCCCGGTAACCTCATGCGCCGATTTTTCATCGGCTTGATGCTGCGCCAAATATTTAGAAACCGAACTGGTTTCCAGCTCCGGTTTAACGTATAAAATTTGTTTGGCCAAATAACGGCTTACACCGGTCAACGGCGGTTGCTGGCGGGCTAAAATAGCCTGCTTGGAGACATACTTCGCCACACTGCTGAGCGGCTCGGCCTGGCTTTGCAATTGTAATTGACGCGCCAAATATTTCGCCACGCCCGTGCTGCGGCTTGCCTCGGCATTCGCGATTTTGGCCAAGTATTTTTCCACGCCGGAACCAAATTCCGGTTCCGCTTCCGCGGACTCAAACGCGGCGGCGGCGCTACCCGCTTCCGCTTTCTCCAAACGCACGCGTTCGTCTTCCGCCGCATAACGGGCCGCTAAGGCGGCGGCGGCGGCTTTTTTATCCTTAATCGCTTGTTCAGCCAAAAATTTTTCCACCCCGGTCAGCGGCGCTTGCGCGGCCAGCAAACGCTCCTCGCGCAACAAATACTTTTCCACGCCGGTAAAGACAGGCGCTTGAGTCACCAATACCGTTTGCTTGACCACATACTTGGCCACGCCGGTGGCGGCCGGTTTATCCTGCGCCAACAACTCCTGCTGCTTGACGTACTTGGCAACGCCGGTCAAAGCAGGTAAATCGCTGACAGTGAATTGCTGTTTAGTCAAATATCTGGCAACGCCGGTCACGGCAACCTCTTCGCGTTGACGGCGGACAACATACTTAGACACGCCGGTAACCGGCGTCTCGCGCGCCTGAATGGTTTGCCGCACCAAATACTTGGACACCCGCGTCAACGGATGCTCGTTTTCCCGCGCCAAATATTTTTCCACGCCGCTGGCTTGCGGCTCTTCCTCGAAAACCAACTCCTCTTCGGAGACCGGCGCTTCTTCAATAGCCGCTTCAGCCGCGGCCTCTAATTCAAGCGCCGCGGCGGCTTCGGCCGCGGCCAGAGCCGCCGCCTCCCGATGAGCCAGATACTTGGCCACGCCGGTCAACTCAACAACCGGCGCGGCCGGTTCCAGACTTTTTAAATAACGCGCCACGCCAGTCAACTCGGTGTTTTCCGGACTATTGTTTTCTCTCGTTTCAGCGGCGCTATTCGCTCCAGGCGCGCCGAAAAACAAGGTCGGCGCAAACCCGAATAAGCTATTCAACAAACTTTTCTTAGCCATTTGATTAAGACTCCTGATGTTATTCTAATCGCTCGCGGCCTTAATACCCGTCAAGCGTTAAATTTGTTATAAATAATGCGCCCGGAAAAAACTCGCCGAAAACAGACTAACGCATGCTCGCGCCTTCAAGTCATCGCGCAATCAAAATTAACGGGCGTCCGCGCTATTGTAAATCACTTTAGGTTGAAAACTCGCCGCCGGATAGCGGGCGTCGAATTCCGATTGCGCCACGCTGACCGGCGCGGCCACGCAAGGATTGGCGGACGCCGAAGAAGTAGCAGGCGCAGCCGCCGCCGTCGCTTCCGGGCTGGCGAAAATCACCTTCGGCTGAAAATTGGCCGCCGGGTAATCTTCAGCCTGAACCGCTCCCGCCAACGAAAGCGCGCCGAATAAAGCAAAAATCATGTGCTGAATGCGCATAATAGTCTCCTTTTAGTCTAAGCAAATAAATCAAAGCATAAAAACCAAGACGGCTATTGCCGAAAATCGGCAATAGCCACCTTGAGCCATTTAAATCACCGGCCGCGGCGCGGCCGACGTCATTTACGCCAAACGTTCAAGCCCTTACAACAAGGCTTCCACGTTAGCCACGACGTTATCGACGGTAAAGCCGAATTCCTTAAACAACAAGCCGGCCGGAGCGGATTCGCCGAAGCGGTCCAAACCGATCACGCGGCCTTGGCTGCCGG
>CAIYSZ010000023.1 GCA_903928965.1 uncultured Pseudomonadota bacterium | reverse complement strand
GTAAACACGGCGCCGCCACGCTGCTGGTATCCGGCGGCAGCACCCCCGCTCCGCTGTACGAACAGCTGTCAAAAACCGAACTCGCCTGGAAAAAAGTCAAAATCGCCCTGGTCGACGAACGCTGGGTGGACCCGCAAAATCCGGCCAGCAATGAAGGCCTGATTAAACGGCATTTATTGATTAACAACGCCAAGGCCGCTTCGTTCACCGGCATGAAAACCTCCACCGAACGCGCCAGCCGCGGCCACGCCGAAACCGAATCCAATTACCAAAACCTGCCGCAGCCGTTCAGCGCGGCCATCATCGGCATGGGTCCCGACGGACACACCGCCTCGCTGTTTCCGCAGGCCGAAGGCTTGAACAAGGCGCTAAAAGCCGAAACCGACCAGCTGACCGCGGCGATTAACGCCAAAAACAGCCCGGTGGCCGGAGCCCATACCGAACGCATGACCATGACCGTGTCCGGCCTGTTGAAATGCGAACGCCTGATTCTATTAATCACCGGCGAGGATAAACTAGCGGTATTCGACCAAGCCATGAAGCCCGGCCCGATTGAAGAAATGCCGATCCGCGCCTTGCTGCATCAAGAACGCACGCCCGTGGAAATGTACTGGGCTCCCTAGCCCCGTCTAACCCCATTTCGCCCCATCAGGTATTTTATGCATCCCAAACTCGAACAAATTACCGAAGAAATCCGTCAACGCAGCCAAACCAGCCGCGCGGCCTATTTAGACCGCGTTAAAGCCAGCATTGAGCAAGGGCCTTACCGGGCCAAACTAGCCTGCGGCAATCTGGCCCATGGTTTCGCCGCCTGCGACCAAGTTGAAAAAGACGAACTCGCGCATGGACCCAAGCCTAACGTGGCCATCGTGTCGGCATACAACGACATGTTGTCGGCGCACGAACCCTACAAGGATTATCCGGCGCTGATCAAAAAAGCGGTGCGCGCGGCAGGCGGCGTGGCCCAATTCGCCGGCGGCGTGCCGGCCATGTGCGACGGCGTGACTCAAGGCCAACCTGGCATGGAACTGTCCCTGTTCAGCCGGGACGTAATCGCGATGAGTACCGCCATCGCGCTGAGTCACAATATGTTCGACGCCGCCCTGTATTTAGGCGTCTGCGACAAAATCGTACCCGGCCTATTGATCGGCGCTTTAAGCTTCGGCCATCTGCCGGCCGTATTCGTACCCGCCGGCCCCATGCCTAGCGGCCTGAGCAACAAAGAGAAAGTACGCATCCGCCAGCTTTACGCCGAAGGCAAGGTCGGCCGCAAGGAATTGCTGGAATCCGAGTCGCAGTCTTACCACAGCCCGGGCACGTGCACATTTTACGGTACAGCCAACAGCAACCAGATGATGGTGGAAATCATGGGCCTGCACTTGCCCGGCAGCTCCTTCATCAACCCCAACACCCCGTTGCGCGACGCCCTGACCGAGGCCGCCGCCGTTCAAGTTTTAAAATTCACCGCCGCGGGCAGCGATTTTCGCCCCATCGCACATGTTATCGATGAAAAAGCCATCATCAACGCCATCATCGGCCTGTTGGCCACCGGCGGTTCAACCAACCACACCCTACATCTGATCGCTATCGCCCGCGCCGCCGGCGTCGTCATCAACTGGGACGACTTCGACCGCTTGTCCAAGATCATCCCGCTATTGACCAAAATATACCCCAACGGCTCCGCCGACGTTAATCAATTCCAGGCCGCGGGCGGCATGGGGGTATTGATCGCGGAACTATTACGCGCCGGCTTGCTGCACGCCGACATCTTGACCATCGGCGACCAGCACGGTATGCGGCAGTATACGCAAGAACCGGCGCTGATTGAAGGAGCATTGAGCTGGAGGCCGGTAGCGGAGCATTCCGCCGACCCCGCCATCATTGCCAGCGCCGCAGCTCCTTTCGCCGCCAGCGGCGGCCTGCACGTCCTACATGGCAATTTAGGCCGCGGGGTGACCAAAATTTCCGCCGTCGCCGAGCAACACCAAATCGTCACCGCTCCGGCCGTGGTGTTCGACGACCAAGACGACGTGGTCGCCGCCTTCAAACGCGGCGAATTGGAAAAAGACTGCATCGTGGTCCTGCGCTTCCAAGGCCCTAAGGCCAATGGCATGCCCGAATTGCACAAACTGACCCCGCCACTGGGGGTGTTGCAAGATAGAGGCTTCAAGGTCGCCCTGATCACCGACGGCCGCATGTCCGGCGCCTCCGGCAAAGTGCCGTCCGCCATCCACATGTGTCCGGAATGCTTGGACGGCGGCCCCCTGGCCAAAGTGCGAGACGGCGACCTGATCGAACTCAACTGCCAAACCGGCCAAGTCAACGCCCTGGTGGACGCCGAGGAATTCGCCGCCCGCGAAGCTGCGACAAGACCAAGCAACAGCCACGCATACGGCATGGGCCGGGAGCTCTTCAAAACTTTCCGCGCCAACGCCTCCCCGGCTGAAGAAGGGGCTTGTAATTTGTTTTGAGGTTAATCGCACCTACGCGGCCTAAAGCATCAATGCGTGGCTTGGTTTTTTAACGGTGTTTGCGATGCGCTTCGCTTTGCGAAGCAGCATCCTACGCGTTTTACCTAATACAACGAAACCGCGCGGCGGCGTTGGACGCTTTACGAAGTCCGTAGGCGCGATGGGGTACGGGAACCGGCTTTAAAACAGCCGTGCGTAGCGCGCAATATTCACATTCCACGCCTTCAGGTTACAATTTGCACCCTGCCAATGTGCAAAAAATCTCAGCCAACAAAAACCACTCCTAAGGAACCCAATATGCCCCCATCAATAAAAACCATCATGACCACCTCCCCGGTAATCCCCGTCATGGTCATCAACCAATTGGATCAAGCCGCGCCGCTAGCGCAAGCCCTGGTGGACGGCGGCCTCAAGGTACTGGAAATCACCCTCCGCACGCCGGTCGCGCTGGACGCCATCCGCCGCATCAAGGCCGAAGCCCCGGACGCCATCGTCGGAGCCGGCACCATCATCAACCCGCAAACGCTGGAACAAGCCCTAGAGGCCGGCGCCGAATTCATCGTCAGCCCCGGCATCACCGACAGCCTGCTGCGGGAAGCCTTGGCTTGCGGCGTGCCGCTGCTCCCGGGCGTAATCACCCCTAGCGAAGTCATGCGTTTATTGGAACACGGCATCACCGCCATGAAATTCTTTCCAGCCGAAGCCGCCGGCGGCATTCCGATGCTCAAATCCCTGGGCGGCCCGCTGCCGCAAGTCACGTTTTGCCCCACCGGCGGCGTCAACCCCAAAAACGCGCCCGACTATTTGGCGTTGCCGAACGTCGCCTGCGTCGGCGGCTCCTGGATGGCTCCGGCCGAACTTGTGGATGCGGGAGATTGGACTGAAATCACCCGCCGCGCGCTGGTGGCCAGCCAGTTAAAACACCAACCGGGCTAACCGATTTTAACGCGGCCGTGAAACATTCAGCGCGGCGAAAAGGCCGCGCTTTGGCTCTTGCCTCTCCCTCAAATTTCGTTACGGAGAGTTTACGGAAGCCGCCCAAGCGAGAGCGCATAAGTAGTTATTTGACTTAGGATTATTTTTCCTGACGCTATTAATAGTTGACTTTTAGGAAAAAATCCTTAAATTTAGCTATCTGGTGTGACCATCCCGCGCATTTGCCGTGTAAAAAAACAAAACCGGATAGTCATCCAAAACAGAGCCTTAGAACTAAATTTAGTCTTAACAACACAAAAATCGTACTCTGTCTCATTAACAGAATACCAGGAGGAAACCTATGAAGAAGCCTGTATTTAACTGGCTGCTTGCTTCAACCGTAGCTGCTTTAATTGCCGCGCCGGCCGTATCCACCGCTAACAGCGATCTGGAAAAATTAACGCAAAACCCGGCTAACTGGGCATCCTGGGGCGGTGACTACGCTGGCACTCGGTATAGCAAACTGTCGCAAATCAACGCTCAAAACGTTAAATCCCTGCAACCTGCTTGGTCTTTCTCCACCGGCGTACTGCGCGGTCATGAAGGCGGTCCACTGGTAGTCAACGGCGTTTTATACATTCACACCCCATTCCCTAACACTGTTTACGCTATCGACCAAAAAACCAAAGCAGTCATCTGGGAATTCACCCCGACCCAAGACGCCGATGTAACCATCCCGGTTATGTGCTGCGACACCGTTAACCGCGGTTTGGCCTACGGCGACGGCAAAATTTTCTTGCAACAATCCGATACCGTGTTGACCGCGTTGGACGCGAAAACCGGCAAAAGAATCTGGAGCGTGCAAAACGGCGACCCAAAATTGGGCATGACCAACACCAATGCGCCTATCGTCGTTAAAGACAAAGTCATCACCGGTATCTCCGGCGGCGAGTTCGGCGTTCGCGGTTTCCTGGCGGCATACAATGTCCGCACCGGTCAGTTGGACTGGAAAGGCTACAGCATGGGCCCGGACAAAGACACGCTGATCAACCCAAGCAAAACCACCACCTGGAAAGACGGTAAAGTCACCCCGGTTGGCCCTGACTCCAGCCTCAGCACCTGGAAAGGCGACCAATGGAAAATCGGCGGCGGCACCACCTGGGGCTGGTACAGCTACGATCCTAAATTGAACCTGGTCTATTACGGCTCAGGCAACCCGTCCACCTGGAACCCGGTTCAACGTCCTGGCGACAACAAATGGTCCATGTCCTTGTGGGCTCGCGACGCCGACACCGGGGAAGTTAAATGGGTTTACCAAATGACTCCGCATGACGAATGGGACTACGACGGTATCAACGAAACCGTATTGGTTGACCAAGACGTCAAAGGCAAACCGCACAAAACCATCGTTCACTTCGACCGTAACGGTTTCGGCTACACCTTGGACCGTGAAACCGGCGAATTGTTGGTAGCGGAGAAATTCGACAAATCCGTTAACTGGGCAACTCACGTTGACCTGAATAGCGGCCGTCCGCAAGTCGTGCCTGAATACTCCACCGAATTCCACGGCGAAGACGTGAACACCGTCGGCACCTGCCCGGCTGCTTTAGGCGCGAAAAACCAACAACCGGTATCCTACTCTCCGCAAACCGGCTTGTTCTACATCTCCGGCAACCACTTGTGCATGGAGTACGAACCGTTTGAAGTGACCTACACCGCCGGTCAACCATACGTTGGCGCTACCTTGAACATGCAACCTGCTGGCGCGGACGTGATCACCGGTAAAAAAGACGGCACCACCAACCTGGGCCAATTTACCGCTTATGACGCCAAAACCGGCAAAATCGCTTGGTCCAACAAAGAGCAGTTCTCCGTATGGTCCGGCTCCGTCGCCACCGCCGGCGGCGTAGTATTCTACGGCACCTTGGAAGGCTACCTGAAAGCAGTTGACGCCAAAACCGGTAAAGAGTTGTACAAATTCAAAACTCCATCCGGCATCATCGGCAACGTCAACACCTGGGAATTCGACGGCAAACAATACGTAGGCGTATTGTCAGGCATCGGCGGCTGGGCCGGCATCGGTATCGCCGCGGGCTTGGACGACGGCACCAACTCTTCAAACACCGAAGGTTTGGGCGCGGTTGGCGCATACAGAAGCTTGGGTTCCTATACCAAATTGGGCGGCACCTTGACTGTATTCGCATTGCCGGATTAATCTCCGCTCTGCCGATACGGTAGTACTCGTTTACAGTTGTACTAGCCCACGCAAGCCTTGGCGGAGCAATCCGCCAAGGCTTTTTTATTGCCTCTTGCCCCAGCCTATTCTCGGCTCAAGTAGCGTAAAATAAGACGATGCATTTAATGCTACAAGTCCAGACCGGAGCAAACCGCGACGCAAACCCATCACTTGAGGCCTTGGCGGCTGGGGCGGTTGGCGGGAGTGTGGGAGACATCCATGCCGTCCCCAAGCCCCCATGGATGGATTCACGGCGTCCCCCGACAATCGTCACCGGCCGCCAAGGCCGTTTTTGCCCCAACAGCCTTTACTTTGCCCCGGTTTAAACTGATAACCTATAAACCCAAATCATAAAAAATACTCGCGCCATGGAAAAAACAATCCAAAAGCTAAAACTGGCCGCCCTGGCATTGACCTGCCTGCTGCTGCCCTCCGCCCAAGCGCATAGCGCCGATCCATTCAAAGTCTGCGCCGACCCGCAAAATCCACCCTACTCCACCAAGGAACTGACCGGCTATGAAAACAAAATCGCCGCCCTGTTCGCACAGCAATTGGGGCAAGACCTGGTATTCAGCTGGCATCCGGACCGTATTGGCTTCATCCGCAACACGCTGAAGGCGGAACTCGAAGGCGGCGGCTATGTGTGCGACGTCATCATCGGCCTGCCTACCGGCTCCGAACTGGCAGCCACCACCAAACCCTATCTGCGCTCTGCTTACGTCTTGTTGATAGCCCAAGGCCGCGGATGGGACGACATAGAACAACCCAGCCAACTGGCCAGCCTCCCCCTCCAGCGGCAGGAACAACTGAAAATCGCCATGTTCGACCGCGGCCCCGGCACCGCCTGGCTGCAACAAACCGGCCTCTTGCAGCAGGGCGTGCCGTACCAAAGCATGACCGGAGACAAAGAACACAATGTCGCCATGCAAATCGAGCAAGATTTACGGCAAGGCGTGATTGACATGGTGATTTTATGGGGGCCCATGGCGGCTTACGTACAAAACCAAAGCCCGCCCAGCGCCTACCGCGCCTTGGTCATGCAATCCACGCCGCAAATAAAATTCGACTTCGACATATCCATGGCGGTGCGCCAAAATGACCCGGCGCGCAAGGAAGCGCTAAACCAGTTAATAGATCGCAACCGGGATAACATTCAGGCCATCATCGCCAGTTATGGCATCATCAGCCTGCCGCTGACGGAAGCGGCGCCGGAGCAGGACAAACCTTAAAGAAACGCACTACGGCGGGATGCAATCCCGCCGCCGCGGACGCATAGCGGCCCTAACGGCCGAAGATATGGATTAAATGCCGCAAATAACCGACGTTATCGTCCACTTGCTGCCAAGAGAAACGCCAGCGCCAATTGCCCTCGGTAGTACCGGGAGTGTTCATGCGGTGATGCGAGTCCAAGTGTAGCAAATCCTGCATCGGAATCACCGCCAAACTCGCCACCGAAGCCATGGCCGCATACACCAGAGCGTTCGGCATCGGCATGCTGGACCAGCCCAAATAATCGAACACCCGATCCCTTTCCTGCGGACTCAAGCCTTCAAACCAACCCAAAGTGGTATCGTTATCGTGCGTTCCGGTGTATACCACGCAATTTTGCGGATAATTCATAGGCAAATACGGATTTTTGTTATTACCATCGAATGCAAATTGCAAAATTTTCATGCCTGGCAAATTAAACTCATCGCGCAAGGCTTCCACTTCCTCGGTAATAATGCCTAAGTCCTCCGCCACCAAAGCGAGGGACGGAAACGCCTGTTGAATCGCGCGCAACAACTCTGCGCCCGGCGCCTTCACCCATTTGCCGTTAATCGCGGTTTCCTCATGCGCCGGCACCTCCCAGGCCGCCTCGAAGCCGCGGAAATGATCGATGCGCACGATATCGAACATTTCGTTCAGGGTAGTGATGCGCTGCAACCACCAAGCAAATTTCGTGCGTTGATGGTAGCTCCAATCGTAATGCGGATTGCCCCAGCGCTGACCGAATTCAGAAAAATAATCCGGCGGCACCCCGGCCACTACTTCCATCTTACCCTGAGCATTCAATTTAAACGCCGCCGGATTGGCCCAGACGTCCGCGCTATCGTAGGAGACGAAAATAGGCACGTCACCGAACAACAATACATTTTTGGTCGCCGCATAGGCCTTTAGTTCTTGCCATTGCCTAAAAAACACGTATTGCTCGAACTTAATCGCCGCCAACACATCCTTAAGCAAGTCGGCGCTTTGGCGCAAAGCCTCCGGCCGCCGCAGGCGTAAATCTTCCGGCCAATCAATCCAACTCTTATAGGAGAATAAATTCCTCAGCCCCATAAACATGGCGAAATCGTCCAGCCACAACGCTTTTTCGCGGCAAAAGCGCTGAAAATCCCGTTGTTCCTCGGCATCCGCCAAACGCAGAAACCCTTGAAACGCCTTGACGATCAGACAACTCTTTCTGAACTCGAAAGTGGCGTGACAATCTTGAGAACAATCGTGCTTCGACAGCCAACCGCGTTCCAACAGCCACTCAATGCTAATCAGCGCCGGGTTGCCGGCGTGCGCCGACAAACTTTGGTACGGCGAGCCGTCGCTATGCGGCGCGGTCAGCGGCAAGGTCTGCCACACCGTGACGCCGATATCGGCCAGAAAATTAACAAAATTATAGGCCTCGCGCCCAAGGTCGCCGTTTTCCCCGGCGCCCGGCAACGAAGTAATGTGCAGTAAAACCCCTGCACGGCGTTTTTTCAAAAATGACGTCATATTCACCCAAACAAACTACTTAATTCTCCGTTCCTCGCCGCATGGCCCCGCCCATGACGGGGGCGCCCATGCCTTGCGCGAAACATAAAGCCAGATAAGCCGGTGGTTCAACGCCCAGCACGCGGTATAAATTAGTTAAATTCAAACGGAATTGTTTCTCGAAATCGCTAACCGCTTCGCCCGGATTATAATCACCGAACCACCAAAACCAATCCGAACCCTCGCAAATCGCCAATTGGGTCTCAGCCTCCCGCAATTGTCCAGGGCTTAACACCCCTTCCGCCAGCCTGGCGTCAAAAACCGCTTTCGCCTCACTCAGCATATCCCAAGCCCGATTCTTATCCACATCCCCCACCCAGGTGGAAAATGTACCGTAAACCCAACTGCCGGCCACCAATTTCGGTAACCGGAGAATGTCGGCCGTACGCCGCAGATGCTCGGAAAATGTAGTCAGTTCGATACGCGGGTGCGCGCCTAGACGTAGATACAATTCACGTAAAAAATAATAACCGTTATCAGGGAAATATTCCCAAGCATTTTCACCGTCCATGATAATTGAAACCAGCGGCGTTTCCTGTTCCAAGTCGGCGATACGCAGCAAATGCCCCAGCAAATCCGCCACCGCATCCTCCGCGCGCCACTTGGAATATTCAAAACCAATCAAATCCGACAAGCCATCGTCACGGAAAAAACACGGCAATTGCGCTTGCGAACACTTAAACGGCTGATGCACGCTAATTCCCGACATGCCCGACTCGCGCAAGCTATTGTGCAATACGCTGCCGCCGCTAGCGGTCCAACTAAATCCGGCGGCAGCCAAACGCTCCAGCGCGGCCTCGCTAACGCCGCCTTCCGACGGCCAACAGCCCGTGGGCAAAAATCCGAAAAATTCCCGGAACATGCTCAAACCCTTTTGAATATGCCAATCCACGCGCGCCTTTGCGCCGGGATAGGCCGCCATCTCCGGCAGCATGACCTCAGGTTGCGCCTCGCGCGCGCAAGCGATATCCAGCATTAACGGCATAATCGGATGGGCGTAGGGCGTCACGGACAACTCGATCCGCCCTTGGCGCGCCAAGGAGCGATAACGCAGCAACACCTTGGACAACAAATCGCCGATTAATTCCAACAACTCCAATCGGTCGCCCAAAGTGTAGCCGCCGCTCTTGACCAGCAAACGGCGCGCTCTTTCGTCGCTTAATTTAACCGTTTCTCCCAACCATGCCAAGTGATACCACACCAACAGATCAAAAAAATATTGCTCGGAGAAATAGCCAACGACGTGTTGATTCGCCAACCCCCATTCCGCTATTTCAATCAAGCGCCTGAAGGCCGGGTAGCGGTTGATTTGCCGTTCTCTATTGGCTTTTTTACAATCGTGCAAAATTTTTAGCCGTACCTCATCGTCCACCGGCCGCCTGGTTCCGGTCAACGCCGCCAGTAATTCGTCCTTTATCGGCGTGCGTTGGCGAAAATAACAATGAATCTGATTCGAGTAATCCTCGATTTGCTCCAAAAGCAGCGGCGCGAAATTCACCACCGCGCGGGCCTCCGGAACCGCCTCCAAATGGCCCGCCATATCCGCGTAATCCTTGATCACATGCAAATAGGTCCAGGGCAATTTGTACTCGCCGCTTTCTCTGTCCCGGTACTCCGGTTGATGCATATGCCAGCACAGGACCAGCTTCAATTTATCGGACATAAGCCTTATCGGACATAATTGCGGCGCAAACCCAACATATCGGAAGTCACCAGCACCACGCCTCCGGCGCTGACGTAAAACCGTTTGGCATCTTCCTCAGGGTCCTCGCCGATCACCATGCCTTGCGGTATTTGACAGCCTTTTTCAATAATCGCCTTGGTGATGCGGCAATAACGTCCGATATCCACTTCCGGCATCACCACCGAATCCCACACCCGGCTAAACGAATTCACCCGCACCTGGGAAAACAGCAACGAACGCTTGACCTCGGCCCCGGAAATCACGCAACCGCCCGACACCATGGAATCAATGGCTTGCCCGCGGCGGCCGTCGTCGTCGAATACGAATTTGGCTGGCGGCGTTTGCGCCTGATAAGTCCAAATCGGCCAACTGTTATCGTATAAATTCATTTTCGGCTCAACGCTGATCAGCTCCATATTCGCCGCCCAATAGGCGTCTATGGTGCCTACATCGCGCCAATAGCTTTGTTGCCCGCTTTGCAAATCCAGGAAAGGATAAGCATTGACCCGGTATTTATCGATTACCGAAGGAATGATGTCCTTGCCGAAATCGTGACTGGAGCCCGGCGTGTCGGCGTCCTTGATCAATTGTTCAAATAAAAACTGCGCATTGAACACGTAAATGCCCATTGAAGCCAGCGCGGTGTTTTCCCGGCCCGGCATGGCTGGCGGATGCTCCGGTTTTTCAATAAAATCTTTCACCCGCCGATTTTCGTTGACATGCATCACGCCGAATTCCTTGGCGTCCAACAACGGCACCTCGATACAGCCTATGGTCAAATCCGCTTGATTTTCCACGTGATCGGCCAACATCGCCGAATAATCCATCTTGTAGATGTGATCGCCGGCCAACACCAAAATGAATTCAGGATTGCGGGAACGCAAAATATCTATATTTTGATACACTGCATCGGCTGTGCCTTGATACCAAGAATGTTCATCATGCCTTTGCTGCGCCGGCATCAAATCCACGTATTCGCCGAACTCGCCGCGCAAAAAACCCCAGCCCAGCTGGATGTGCCGAATCAAGGAATCGGCTTTATACTGCGTCAGCACGCCGATCTTGCGAATGTCGGAATTAATGCAATTGGATAACGGAAAATCAATGATCCGGAACTTGCCGCCGAAGGGTACAGCCGGCTTGGCGCGCCAATCAGTCATATGTTTTAAGCGGGAACCCCGACCACCAGCTAAAATTAAAGCTATGGTATTACGGGTCAATTCATTGACTCTTCTTTGGTAACGGTTATCCACGACTGACATTTTTTCACCCTGTTAAATAATAGTTATTTCATGCAACCTGAATGACAACAAATTTTGTACACTTTGCTTGCCGGTTTGGAACATTATCGTTACTCTTGGGCCAAAAGTAAAACCTGTGCAACCCAAGACGGCGACAGAATAATTAATACGCCTAACTTATTAAAACTAAACTACAATTATAGAGACTCCCAAGAATGAACCCGCCAAATGCAATCAAACCGCTTGACACCGACTTAAGCAAAATCATGCAAGCTCGGCATCATGATCCCTTTTCAGTGCTGGGCCGCCAAAAATATCGGTCGCAAAACTTGATTCGCGTTTTTCTGCCGCATGCGGAAACCGTGCATATCGGGCTAGAAGGCCCCGCGATGGAACGCATTCCGGACACCGATTTTTTTGAATATATCTATCCCGCCGGCCAGGAACCCGAACCGCGTTACCTACTGGTTTGGCAAGATAAGGACGGCGTCGAACACCGACAGGTTGACCCCTATAGCTTCGGGCCAGTGCTATCGGAATACGACCGCCATCTATTCGGCGAAGGCAAGCATTGGCATATTTATCAAAAACTCGGCGCTCATCTTATAACTATAGACCAAATTCCGGGAACGTATTTCGCGGTTTGGGCTCCGAATGCGCAACGCGTCAGCGTCATCGGCGACTTCAACCGTTGGGACGGCCGCGTGCATCCCATGCGCAACCTCGGTTCATCCGGCATTTGGGAAATTTTCATCCCCGGCATTGAGACCGGCGCTTTATACAAATTTGAAATCGTGAACCGGGAAAACGGACATTTATTGGTGAAAACCGATCCTTATGGCCGCCAGTTTGAATTTCGCCCGCAAACCGCCGCCATCGTTTGCGCCGAGGACAATTACGATTGGCAAGACGCGGCCTGGATGCGGCGTCGGCGGCAGCAAAACTGGCTGCACGAACCCATGTCTATCTATGAAGTGCATATCGGTTCCTGGCGGCGCGACGCACGCGGCAATTTTCTGAGCTACCGTGAATTGGCCGAGCAAATGATTCCTTACGTCAAGGAGCTGGGCTTCACCCATATCGAACTGCTGCCGATCACCGAACATCCGCTGGATATCTCCTGGGGCTACCAAACCACCGGCTATTTCGCCCCCACTAGCCGCTTCGGCACTCCGGACGACTTCCGTTATTTCGTAGACCAATGCCACCAAAACGGAATCGGCGTATTCCTGGACTGGGTACCGGCGCATTTCCCCAAGGACAGTTTCGCGCTGGCCCGGTTTGACGGCACCCCGTTGTACGAACATGAAGACCCGCGAAAAGGTGAACACCGCGACTGGGGAACATTGATCTACAACTACAGCCGCAATGAAGTCAAAAACTTCCTGCTGGCCAGCGCCTTTTTCTGGCTGGAGGAATACCATCTGGACGGCCTGCGAGTGGACGCGGTCGCCTCCATGCTTTACTTGGACTATTCCCGTTCCGCGCACGATTGGGTGCCCAATATTTACGGCGGCAATGAAAACCTGGAAGCCATAGACTTCATTCGCCAATTGAACGAAATCACCCACCAACACCACCCCGGAGCCGTGGTCATGGCCGAGGAATCCACTTCCTGGCCGCAAGTCACCCGCCCCACCTGGACCGGCGGGCTCGGCTTCTCAATGAAATGGAACATGGGCTGGATGCACGACGTTCTGGAATACATGCAGCACCAACCGATACACCGCCCCTACCATCACGACCAACTGACTTTCGGGCTTTTGTACGCATTTTCCGAAAATTTCATCCTGCCTTTCTCGCACGACGAAGTGGTGCACGGCAAGCAAAACATGTTGAACAAAATGCCGGGCGACGAATGGCAACGTTTCGCCAATTTGCGCCTGCTCTACACCTTCATGTTCTCTTATCCCGGCAAAAAACTGCTATTCATGGGCTGCGAATTCGGCCAGGGCGTGGAATGGAACGTCAACCGCGCGCTGGACTGGTACGTGCTGGACTATCCGCACCATAAAGGTCTGCAAACCTTGGTACGAGATATTAACCAGCTCTACATCACCAATCCGGAGTTGCATTACTTTGATTTTCACCACCAAGGCTTTGAATGGATCGACTGCCACGACGTGCAACAATCCATCATCAGCTACCGGCGGCGCGCGGAAAACCGGGAAATGATCATCATCCTGAACTTCACCCCGGTGCCGCGCAAACATTACCGCATAGGCGTGCCGAATCTCGGCGTGTACCACGAAATATTCAACTCCGATTCCGCGTATTACGACGGCGGCAATATCGGCAACGTACAAGCCGTGGCTCAGGAACAACCTTGGATGAATTTGCCGTATTCCATTACCGTCACCCTGCCGCCCTTGGCCGGAATAATTTTGAAACAATAAACTCGCCTGAAAAAACAACCTGTCAGACAACTCCATGAAAAAAATATTATTCGCCAGCAGCGAGACCCATCCTTTGATCAAGACCGGCGGCCTGGCCGACGTCGCCGGCAGTCTGCCGCGGGCGCTGCACGAACTGGAACAAGACATACGCATCATTATGCCCAATTATCAAGGCATTAAGAACTGCGAACCGGGCCGTTACGTTTGCACCGTGCGCGTCAGCAACAATGACGTGCATATTCTGGAAACCCGCCTGCCGGATAGCGACATCATCGTCTGGCTGGTGGATTACCCGCCCTTCTTCAACCATCCCGGCAATCCCTACACCGACGAAAACGGCGCGCCTTGGCCCAATATTGGCGACCGCTTCGCTCTATTCTGCCGCATCGTGGCCGAAGTGGCGATGGACCGCGCCTATTTGCACTGGCGTCCGGACGTCATACATTGCAACGACTGGCAAACCGGATTGGTTCCGGCCCTGTTGTCATTGGAGGAACACCGCCCGGCGACCGTGTTCACTATACACAACATGGCCTACCAAGGCCTGTTTCCGGCCAGCGCCCAGGCCCAACTCAATTTACCGGGGCAATTATGGCGGCCGGACGGATTGGAGTACCACGGCATGCTGTCATTCATCAAGGGCGGTCTTGCCTTCGCCGATTGGATCACCACCGTCAGCCCGACCTACGCCCAGGAAATTCAAACCCCTGAATTCGGTTACGGCCTAGAAGGCCTGCTCGCCTACCGCCGCGACAATTTGACCGGCATCTTGAACGGCATAGACACCGATATCTGGAATCCGGAGACCGACCCGCACTTGAGCCGTAGATACTCCGCCTCGGACTTGGACGGCAAACAAGCCAATAAACTGGAGCTGCAACAACGTCTGGGACTGCCGACCAACGCCGACATCCCGCTATTCGGGCTCATCGGCCGCCTGGTGGAGCAAAAAGGCATAGACTTAGTATTGAGTTGCCTGCCGGAAATCGCGCAACGGCCGATGCAATTCGTATTGCTCGGCAGCGGCGATAAAAGCATAGAGCTACGGCTGCAGGATTTCGCCCGCCTGTATCCACAGAACATCGCCATCACCATAGGTTATAACGAACCCCTGGCGCACCAAATCGAAGCCGGCGCGGATATATTCCTGATGCCGTCGCGGTTTGAACCTTGCGGACTCAACCAGATGTATAGTCAACGCTACGGAACCCTGCCTATTGTACGCAGAACCGGCGGTCTGGCCGACACCGTCACCGACGCCCTGCCGGAAACCCTGGCCAACCGTAGCGCCAGCGGCTTTTCGTTCAATGACCCGGCGCCATCGGCGTTACTGGAGGCGATCAAGCGCAGCTTGCTGCTCTATTCAGACAAAAATACGTGGCGCAAATTACAACAAAACGCCATGGGCAAGGAATTCTCCTGGCGGCTAAGCGCCAGCCGCTACTTGGATTTGTATCAAAGCCTGTAAGCAACCCGCCCGCGCAAAACCGCTTTGGCGGCGGCTCCAAACGACCGGACCGCCGCCAAGGAAGGCAAGTTTAGCCTAATGCACCAGACTCAGTAATACGCCGGCGGCCACCGCCGAGCCGATAACGCCGGCCACATTCGGCCCCATGGCGTGCATCAGCAGAAAATTATGCGGATTACTTTCCAAACCCAGTTTATTCGCCACCCGCGCCGCCATCGGCACCGCCGAAACGCCAGCCGCGCCGATCAAGGGATTAATGGGCGTGCTGCTGAATTTGTTCATCAACTTAGCCATCAGCACGCCGCTAGCGGTACCGATTGCGAAAGCGATCGCACCCAAACCCAAAATCCCTAGCGTCTCCAATTTCAAAAACGCTTCGGCGCTGAGTTTTGAACCTACCGATAAGCCCAGGAAGATAGTAACGATATTGATTAATTCATTTTGCGCGGTTTTGCTTAGGCGATCCACCACGCCGGTGGCGTTCATCAAATTCCCTAGGCTGAACATACCGATCAACGGCGCGGCGGACGGCAACAGCAAGGCGGTTAGGAACACCAACATCAGCGGAAACACGATTTTTTCCGTGTTGCTGACCGCCCGCAATTGCTGCATTTCAATGCCACGCTCTTGCGGGGTCGTCAGCGCGCGCATGATCGGCGGTTGAATCAAAGGCACCAACGCCATGTACGAGTACGCCGCCACCGCGATAGCACCCAACAACTCAGGGGCCAGTTTGGAAGCCACATAAATAGCCGTCGGGCCGTCCGCGCCGCCGATAATTGCAATCGCCGCCGCCTGTTTTAAATTAAAATCCATGCCGGGAACCGCATTCAAGGCCAAGGCCCCGAACAAGGTGGCGAAAATGCCGAACTGCGCCGCCGCCCCCAAAAACAAAGTTTTCGGATTCGCCAACATCGGCCCGAAATCAGTCATGGCCCCGACGCCCATAAAAATCAACAACGGGAACACTCCGGCCTTGATGCCGCCGTACATGTAATAAAGAATGCCGCCCTCGTCTATCATGCCGGCGGCCGGTATATTGCTCAATACCGCGCCGAAACCGATAGGCAGCAATAACAAGGGCTCAAAACCTTTCTTGATCGCCAAATACAGCAGCAAAAAGCCCACCGCCATCATAATCGCCTGCGGGCCGGAAAAGTTATAGAGACCGGTGCTCTCCCATAAAAGTCTTAAATTTTCCATGATGTCACACGTCTTAGTGGTGGAAATGAGGGATAAACGCAACCCTGGCTCATAAAGTCACCAATACCTCGCCCACCGAGACCGTATCGCCTTGCCGCACATTCACCGCGCTGACGATGCCGGCCACCTTGGCGCGAATTTCGGTTTCCATTTTCATCGCTTCCATGACCAACACCACATCGCCTTCCGCGATATGCGCTCCAACATTGACGTGCAATTTTAAAATCACTCCCGCCAACGGCGAAATCACCACCCCGCTGCCGCTGACGATCGGCGGCGCCACCGCCAAATCAGGGCCGCTCGGCGGGATATGCGCATGCGCCGGAACCGAACCGGACTCAATGGCGACGCCGGCCGGGCCGACCGAAACGTTGAAATTGCGGCCATCCACATTGACGGTATACCGCTCCACCGCTCCCGATTCGGCCGGCGCAGACGCTGCCGCCGCCGCCGGGGCGCTTTCCTTGCCTGGAACAGGCTCAAACGCCGCCGGGTTGCCGCGGTTTTGCAAAAACTTCCAACCCACCTGCGCAAACATGCCGTCTATTAACGCATCTTCCTCCACGCAAGCGGCCAATTTCACGCCTTCGGCGGCGGCCTTGCGCCGCGTTTCCGCCACGATTTTGTCCAATTCCGGGGCCAATAAATCGGCCGGCCGACAGGTAATCGGCTGCGCGCCATCCAGCGCCCGCCGCTGTAAATCCGGGTTCACCGGGGCCGGCGTCGCGCCGTATTCCCCCCGCAACACGCCGGCGGTTTCCTTGCTAATGGTTTTATAGCGTTCACCGGCCAGCACGTTCAACACCGCCTGAGTGCCGACAATTTGCGAAGTCGGCGTCACCAACGGAATAAACCCTAAATCCTCGCGCACGCGCGGAATCTCCTGCAATACCGCGTCAAACTTATCGCTCGCGCCTTGCTCCCGCAACTGACTTTCCATATTGGTCAGCATGCCGCCCGGCACTTGCGAAACCAGAATACGCGCATCCACACCCTTCAAGCTGCCCTCGAATTGCGCATATTTTTTACGCACTTCGCGAAAATACGCCGCGATTTTTTCCAATTTAACCAAATCCAGACCGGTATCCCGCGGCAAACCTTGCAGCGCGGCGACCATGGTTTCCGTAGGACTGTGGCCGTAGGTCATACTCAAGGACGATATTGCGGTATCCACATTATCAACCCCGGCCTCGACCGCCTTGATATAGGTGCCTACGCTCAAACCGGTAGTGGCGTGGCATTGCATATGAATCGGAATCGCCACCGCCTGTTTCAAACGACTGACCAGATCAAAAGCGTTGTAAGGCGTCAGCAAGCCGGCCATATCCTTGATACATATGGAATGCGCGCCCATATCCTCAATAATGCGTCCCAACTCTACCCAGGCGTCCAAAGTGTGCACCGGGCTGGTGGTGAAAGAAATCGTGCCTTGCGCATGGGCATCGGTATGCAACACCGCCTTCACCGCGCGCTGGATATTACGCATATCATTCATGGCGTCGAAAATGCGAAACACGTCCACGCCGTTAACCGCGCAACGCTCCACAAACTTATCCACCACGTCGTCGGCGTAATGCCGATAACCGAGAATGTTTTGGCCGCGAAACAACATTTGCTGTCGCGTATTCGGCATGGCTTTTTTCAATTGACGCAAGCGTTCCCACGGATCCTCGCCCAAATAACGGATACAAGCATCAAAAGTAGCCCCGCCCCAGGACTCCAACGACCAAAAACCGATTTGATCGAGTTCGGGACAAATCGGCAGCATATCTTCAATACGCAACCGTGTCGCTAAAATAGATTGATGCGCATCCCGCAGTACGACTTCAGTAATCCCTAAAGGTTTGTTTGCCTCTGCCACGCTTGATTCTCCTACCGACACATACAGGTCGTTTAAATTCCGATATGGAAGCTAACATTAAAATTGCCGCGGCTCGCGGCGTCAGGTTTTTGGATGTTTCCGGCGATATTGATGAACCGCCGCCGTAATCGCGGCCATGACGCCGGCTTCTTCGATCTGATGCTGCCGCGGATTGAGCGGATGATCCGGAAAATATCGCAACACCAACTTAGACATGGCGCCGATAGCCATCACCAGCATGGCCAAAAAACCATAAACTATGCCCATGCCTAGCAGCATGATTTCAACTCCGGACGACAGCATTTCGTTCATGTGATAAACCAACCTAAAAAAATGTCAATAACAACTTTTCTCGCACGTTCAAGCCGAGACGGCGGCCTGTAAATAGGCCAACACCTCGGCAATATGATTTTTTACCTGCACTTTACGCCATTCTTTAATAATTCGGCCCTGTTCGTCAAGAATGAAAGTGCTGCGTTCTATGCCGCGCACCTGCTTGCCGTACATGTTCTTCATTTTTATCACCTTGAAATGCTGGCACCAAATCTCCTCGGCATCGGAAACTAACAAAAAAGGCAGTTCCTGCTTGGCCTTGAAATTGGCGTGACTTTTCACGCTGTCGCGCGATACGCCCACAATTTCCACCGACAACGGAGCGAATTCAGCAAAACGGTCTCGAAAACCCTGCGCTTGTTGCGTACAACCCGGCGTACTGTCCTTAGGATAAAAATACAATACCACCTTACGCCCGCGAAAATCGCTTAAATTCACTAGCTGCCCGCTATCGCCCGGCAGCGCCGTTTCAGGAGCCAAGGTTCCAAGCAATGATTCGCCCGTTAATGATTCGCCCGCTAATGACTCACTCATCTTTTCACCGGTTCCAAAATGGCGTCTATGTTCAAATTGTCGCAAAAATCCAGAAACTCCTCGCGCAACGACAGTATACGCACTTGTTCCGGCACCAACAGCACAAACTTACTGACAAAAACATCGTTTTCAAAATAAGAAGCCTGATGCCGATTGGCGTTGATTTCCTCAATCACGATGCCGCGCTCGGTTAAAAACGAGGTAATCGCGAACATCATGTCCTTTTTTTCCAGGGAAATCGTCTCTAGGGTATAAGGCACCCCGGCCGCCGGCTTATTCGGGTTTTCAGGACGCAGAAAACTGATTTGCAAGGCGTAACGCCGAGCTAGCGCCTCCAGCATGACCTCTAGTTTGGCGATATGATTCCAATTGCCGTCTATCAATAAAAACAATCCGGTAAGCCGAGTCAAGCTTGCGGCGCGCAACTCAATCAGTTGACACTGGCAAACGCTGAGCGCCGAAAGCGTTTCGGTCGCGAATTCTTTGCTTTGGTTACCTAAAACCGATATCGCCAATTGCATAAATATTACATTCCAAAAATTTAGTGCAGTCTATCACTACCTTAGCATTATAGCCCGCGGCTTGTGTCAGTTTCAACACGGCCGGCCCCAAGCAGGGCGTTTCTCGCCGCAAACTGTCGCACGGTCGGCGGGAAGTTGACCTTAGCCTCGCTCTCCGTATAAATTCATTGCAAAAATCGAACCAGCTTTTTATCTAGCCAGCAAATATTCGACTACGGCATATCACATAAATTTACACTTTAAACCGGCGGATATAAGGCCATATAACACACATCAATGCGTCAAATAACACAATAAAAAGCAATTTCCCTGTATAAACAAGCCAATATAAAACCCAAGGCAAAATTAACAATCAAGATAATTCTACATGGCATAACGCATTGTAAATAAAGAAATTAAAACGTTTAATTCTTTGTGTTTTTTGCAAACTGCTTTACCATGACGCAAAAATTTTATCGGCTGAGCACCCGCGGCATCAATCAACTAATTTACACACAATATACGATGTTATTACCGCAATAAACCGCGCTAAATCAGCGCAATATAATTATAAAAACAAATAATAACAATAATAAGCCATGCCGAAAAAACTCAATAACGCCTTATTTTATATATTTCTTTTATTCATTTTTTCTCAAACCGCTTGCCAGACCGTGCCCCCCTGGGAGCGCGGCAATCTGGCTAAACCCATCATGCAATTAAGCCCTTATCCGGGGCAAACAGCCGCGCAAAACCATATCCACGCCAGCCGCGAAGCGGCCGGCGCCATGAGTTCCGGCGCGGAAGGAGGCGGTTGTGGCTGCAACTAAACTCAGCTCCGCCGCGCCCGAAAACCGCCTTTCCCCCGACTTTAGCCGCGCCATGCAAGCCCTTTGCCTATCCGCCATGGCGTTACCCGGCATGCTAGGGCAAGCGCGAGCGGACAGCGACCAAGAAGCCGGCTATCAATACAGTCATTACGAAGAAGGCAACCGCGAGATTTACACCGACTTTTCGGCCACGCTAAAAGGCGACAAAACTAATAGCATCGGCAAGGTCGGCAATTTGTTTCATCCGATCACCGTCGACAGCGAACACGGCTTTTTCCGCTTTCGCCCGACCGAGGAAGTGCGCTTCGCCGTCGATTACAAACAAGACCTCTGGTCCGGCGCGTCGCCGATATCCACGCTTCCCGCCAGCGCCGGCGGTAATAACCCGCATCTCGTCAATGGCATCATGACCGGCGCCACTCCCTTGCTGAAACGCAATACCGCAACCAAAACCAATGTCATTTCCGGTTTTTTCACCGACCAAGGCCAACCCCTACTGGAAACCCTGGCCACCGCCAAAGGCAAGCCCTTGCAATTCAGCAACGCCGACCGCCTGCAACAAACACTGGGTTACGCTTCGCCGGAAATGCGCAATCAAATCGATTTCAAATTGGGCTATGACTGGCGGCAAACCAGCCTAGACTGGCGCGCCGGCGCGTCCATCGAACGCGATTACACTTCGCGCTATAGCGACTTGAACGGGCGATTGGACTTCAACCAAAAAATGAGCACGCTGAATTTCGGCCTCGGCTACACCAACAGCGACACGCACGCCATTCTGGACGAAGGCTCGTCCATGCATACCAGCACCGCCGGCTATCCCGGCCAATACGGCTACATCGCCGACGGCCAAACCCAAAGCCTGCTAATCACCGGCAATCGGCAAGACGGCAATCTGCATCTAGGCCTGAGCCACATCCTGAACAAAAACGCACTGGCGACAGCCGGCTTCGCCTATACCTATAGCGCCGGTTATTTATCCAACGCTTACAAGGACGTATCGGTATTTTTACTAACGCCCGACTGGCAAAAATCCTTCGGCCTGCCGTCAACCGCCTTCAGCAATATTCAATACGCCGCCTCCGGCGTTTCCGCGCTGGAAAAGCGCCCCGACCAGCGCAACCAACTGAGCTGGGACGGCAGTTATACCCACTATCTTGAGCCCCTGGACGCCTCGGCGCAATTAAGATATAACTTTTTTCACGACGACTGGGGCATCAACGCCCACACCTTCGACGGCGAATGGCGTCAATCCCTGCCGGCCGGCTGGACCATGACCCCGCATGTACGTTACTACTCGCAAAGCGCCGCCTCCTTCTACGCACCTTACCTATTCAGCACCGACCCGAGCGGCAATTTCAAGGACCTGGCCCACCGCGTATTTTCCAGCGACCAGCGGCTGGCGGCCTTCGGCGCGCTCAGCGGCGGCGTCATACTCTCCAAGCGCATCGCCGACGGCCTGGACATTGATCTGGGCTTTGAATATTACACGCGCGCCAGCGCCCTGCAAATTACCGGAGCCGGCTCCGGCGATTACATGAACTACCATTACTACACCGGCAATGCCGGCATCCGCGCCAACTTGGAGCAATTGTCTCATGTTGGGGCAGGTTTCGACGCCGACGACAACGCCCTCGGCTGGCTAAACTCACTCTTCGGGGCCGGCCAAAACTCATCCCCAAGCCAGCGCCCGATTGCGCCCGCCGCGCCGGCCGGCGTGCAATTTAGCCGCATGCTGCAACAAAGCGGCGCATACGCCCTAGGCTACCGCTTCCTGCACGACAATCAAGACGGCGCCATGCTGCATGGCTCGCAAGCGGTCAACATCCTCTCCCCGTCCTTTATCAACAAGGCCTGCCCGCTGACCGCCAACGCCAAAACCGGCGCTTGCAGCCTGCCGCCCAGCGGCAATAGTCATAACGTACACCAACTCGAACTCTTATACGCGCCCACGGCTTGGTTAAATTTATTAATCATGCCGCAATTCGTCTCCAGCTACCAAAACAGCGATATGATAGGCTCCACGCCGCGCACCCTGGCGCATATTGAAACCCGCGACTACCAATACGGCGGCGGCCTCGGCGACCTCGGCTCCTACGCCTTGCTTAAACTTTGGAGCGGCGGCGGCCAACAACTGCATATCGGCCAAGGCTTTACCGCGCCCACCGGAGCCATCGACAACAAAAGCGGCATCCCTAATAATTATTACGCCTATAATCTGCAAGCCGGTTCCGGAACCTGGGACTACAAACCCAGCCTCACCTATAGCGGCAACTTCGACGCCTGGTATTGGGGCGGCCAAGTCAACGGCACGGTGCGCATGCAAAACCACAATGATTTAAACTACCGGCTCGGCGATATCGTGCAAGGTTCCGCCTGGGGCGGCTATCAATGGAATCGCTGGTTGAGCGGCACGTTGCGCGCGGTGTATACTGCGCAAAGCCGTATTAGCGGCGCGCATCCGCTAAACGTATCCGCCAACCCCAAGGTCGCCGCCGACAATATTTATTACTACGGTAGCAACGATGCGCCGCAAAATTACGGCGGCGACTTCGCGGATCTGGGTTTCGGCCTGAGCGTGACGATTCCGGACGGCAAATTCGCCGGCCATAAACTCAGTTTTGAATGGCTACAGCCGGTATACACTTATTTTAACGGCTACCAACTGGATAGAACCGGCGCCTTAGCGGCGAGTTGGAGCTTTGGATTTTAACTAAACCATGGGCCAAACCCCGCAAACCCCGTTAATCTATCGCTTCAAGGCCATGGGCTCGCCCTGCGAGCTGCGCTGCTTCGTCACAGGCAAAAACGCCGGCAAGCGCGTCGCCGAAGCCGTGGAAGCCGATATCCTGCGTCTGGAGCATCGCTATTCACGCTATCGGCCGGACAGCCTGCTCAGCAACATCAATCAAGTCGCCGCCGTTGGCGGCGTGGTCGAAATTGACGACGAAACCCTGCAACTTCTCAATTACGCCGATACTTGTCATCAACAAAGCGGCGGCCTGTTCGACATCACTTCCGGCGTCTTGCGTCACGCCTGGCGCTTTAAAGACCAACAACTCCCTAGCCAGGAATTGATTCAAGAATTGCTGCAAAACGTCGGCTGGCACAAACTGGAATTGCTGCAAGACCCGCCGCGCATCCGCTTCAACGCACCGCGCATGGAAATCGACCTAGGCGGCGTAGTCAAGGAATACGCCGCCGACCGCGCGGCGGTCATTTGCCGGAACGCCGGCGTGCGGCACGGCTTCATCAACCTAGGCGGCGATATCCGCGTCATCGGCCCGCAACCCGGCGGCGAGCCGTGGACCATAGGCGTGCAACACCCCCGCCGCGCCACGGGCGAAGTCATAGGCCAGCTGCGGCTCAAACATGGCGGCATGGCCACCAGCGGCGACTACGAACGCTGCATGCTGATCAACGGCGAACGCTACGCCCACATCCTGAATCCGAAAACAGGCTGGCCGGTTAAATACCTAGCCAGCGTCAGCGTCGCCGCCAATTTTTGCCTCATCGCCGGCAGCGCCGCCACCATAGCCATGTTGCTTGAACAGGACGGCCCGGCTTGGCTTGAACAACTTGGCGCGCCGCATTTATGGATGGATATCGCGGGAAATGTAGGCGGTTCTTAGTTCCAAAGGCAAAAAAAAGCCCGCGCTAGTCTCCTAGAGCGGGCTTTTAGGAATAAAAGCTTGGCGATGACCTACTTTCACATGGCAAACTGCCACACTATCATCGGCGCTAAACGGTTTCACTTCCGAGTTCGGGATGGGATCGGGTGGTTCACATTCGCTATGGTCACCAAGCAAAGGG
>CAIYSZ010000022.1 GCA_903928965.1 uncultured Pseudomonadota bacterium | reverse complement strand
GTAATTTCGGTATTTAAGCGCGTTGCATCTTTTTTAGAGCTGATACCCTAATCCTCCACCGTAATAATTATTTTCTGTCGGCAATAGCTTCCTGTAAGCGGTCTATCAATTGCAAGACAGACACCTGACCAAGATCCTCACCTTGTTGGTTGCGTAGCGCGACAGCCTGATGTTCCAACTCTTTGTCGCCGACTATGGCTAAATACGGCGTACGCTGCATGGAATGTTCTCGAATTTTAAAGCCTATTTTTTCATTTCTCAAGTCTAATTTGACTCTAATGCCTTGTTTTTCAAGTTGGCTCGCCACCAAGGCCGCATATTCAGCCTGTTTATCGGTAATATTCAATACCGCCAACTGCACCGGCGCCAGCCACAATGGAAAATATCCGGCATATTGCTCAATCAAAATCCCGATAAAACGCTCCAAGGAGCCCAAAATCGCCCGGTGCAACATCACCGGCGTATGCCGCGCGCTGTCCTCGCCGATATAGGCGGCTCCCAAACGCTCCGGCATGGAAAAATCCACTTGAATCGTGCCGCATTGCCACACCCGGCCGATGCAATCCTTCAATGAAAATTCTATTTTCGGCCCGTAAAACGCGCCCTCGCCCGGCTGCAATCGCCACTCCAGCCCCTGGGCGTTCAACGCCTGCTCCAGCGCGGACTCCGCCTTATCCCACACCGCATCGTCGCCAACCCGGTTTTGCGGACGGGTGGACAGTTTAACAATCACGTCCTCAAAACCAAAATCCTTGTACACCGCGAACAACAAATCAATAAACGCCGCCACCTCGGCCTGGATTTGATCTTCGGTGCAAAAAATATGCGCATCATCCTGCACGAAATTGCGCACCCGCATCAAACCATGCAAGGTGCCGGAAGGCTCGTTACGATGGCAAGAGCCGAATTCCGCCAAACGCACCGGCAAGTCGCGGTAACTTTTAATGCCCTGGTTGTAAATTTGAATATGACATGGGCAATTCATCGGCTTCACCGCATAATCCCGGTTTTCCGAATGCGTGGTGAAAATCATGTCGCCGAACTTATCCCAATGCCCGGATTTCTCCCATAATACCCGATCCACGATCTGCGGGGTTTTTACTTCCAAATAACCGTGTTCGCGCAGTTTTTGCCGGATATATTGCTCAACTTGCTGATAAATAGTCCAACCCTTGTCGTGCCAGAACACCATGCCCGGCGCTTCTTCCTGCGTATGAAACAAATCCAAGGTCTTGCCGATGCGGCGGTGGTCGCGCTTCTCCGCCTCCTCCAGCCGATGCAGATAGGCGGCCAATTCTTTGGCATCGCCCCAGGCGGTGCCGTAAATGCGTTGCAGCATTTCGTTATTAGAGTCGCCGCGCCAATATGCGCCTGCGATCTTCATCAACTTAAACGCCTTCAACTTGCCGGTGCTCGGCACGTGCGGCCCGCGGCATAAATCGGTAAACTCCCCCTGCCGGTACAAGGACAAAGCCTCATTCGCCGGAATGGAAGCAATAATTTCGGCTTTATAGCGCTCACCCAAGCCGGAAAAAAATTCAACCGCCGCATCGCGCGGCAGTTCAAAGCGCTCAACCGGAATATCCGCCGCCGCCAACTCCTGCATCTTGCTTTCAATGGCCGCCAAATCTTCCGGCGTAAACGAACGCTCGTAAGCAAAATCGTAATAAAAACCATTTTCAACCACCGGCCCAATGGTCACTTGCGCCGCCGGAAACAGCTGCTTCACCGCCTGCGCCAGCAAATGCGCGGTGGAATGCCGAATCACGTCCACGCCCTCGGCGTCTTTCGCGGTGATGATGCGCAACCGCGCATCGGACTCAATCAACGCGCCCGCGTCAACCAAACGGCCGTCCACTTCGCCGGCCAGCGTGGCTTTGGCCAAACCGGCGCCAATGGACTTGGCGACGTCCATCACGCTAACCGCATGCTCGAATTGACGTTGCGAACCGTCTGGAAGAGTAATTACAGGCATGTTTCAATTCCGCAATAAAAAAGCACCTGCTAGGGGTGCTTTATAATTTTTGGTAGGCGCGAGTGGACTCGAACCACCGACCCCCACCATGTCAAGGTGGTGCTCTAACCAACTGAGCTACGCGCCTAATGTCTATTTAGTTCGAGCAGAATATTATATCAGCGACAAATATTAACGCAAGCTTTTTATGCTAAATCCATGCGCAGCTCCCGCCTATGCAACATCAGCCATTGCAAGGCGATAATCGGCACGCCCGATTCAATAGCGCCGTCCCGCAACAAGGCGAAAGCCTCTTCCGCCGGCACGGCGCGGGTCAAAATATCTTCATCCTCTTCAGCCAAGCCGCACATTCCGCCCACGCGCGAGCTATCCACCCGCCCGTAAAACAAGGTAATCCGCTCCGCCACGCCGCCGGGCGTGGTGTAAAAGCTCATGAGCTCCCGCAATTCCAGTATCTCGCAACCGGCCTCTTCCCACGCCTCGCGGCGCGCCACCTCGGCGGCGGTTTCACCTTCCTCGATGCCGCCGGCCACTATTTCCAACAACCAAGCCCGATCCGGCTGACCCGCATTCATCTGATTCACCATGGCCGCGACGCGGAATTGTTCCAGCAACACCACCTCATCGCGGATAGGATCATATAACAACACCGCCACGCAATGATTACGCCGAAACAATTCCCGCCGCAACGGCCGGCTCCAACCGCCCTTGAATAAAGTATGCCTGAGCGTATAACGCTCCATGCGAAAAAACCCTTCAAATAGCGTCTCTACCCCCAATACTTCCACCCGTCTATCTTTCATGGCCGATAATCCACCTTATATATCACGCCCAAGCGGTCATCGCTAATCAACAGCGCGCCGTCCGCCATTTGCACAATATCCACCGGCCGCCCCAAAACAGCGCCGTCCGGCTTGAGCCAACCCTCAATAAAACCTTGCTCGCCCACCGGCTGCCCATTTTTAAATTTAACCACCGCCACCCGGTAGCCTTGCGGAATGCTCCGGTTCCAAGAACCGTGCTGCGCCACGAACAATTGCTCGCGGTACTCCGCCGGAAATTTAGCGCCGGTATAAAAACGCATGCCCAAAGGGGCGATATGCGCCGCGTAGCGCCAAACCGGCGCGGTAAACTCGGCGCAGGCATGAGCCCGCCCGAATTCAGGATCAGGCGTATCGCCGGCATGGCAATACGGAAAACCGAAATGTTCGCCTTTTTCCCGCCACGCATTCAACTCCTCGGCGGGCAGGTCGTCGCCGAGATGATCTCTGCCGTTATCGTTGAAGAACAAACGATTCGTACCCGGCTGCCAATCAAAACCAACGCTATTCCGCACCCCGCGCGCCAATATCTCCAGTTGCGAACCATCAGGATTCAAACGCATCAAACTGGCGAAGCGCGGGTCCTCCGATTCGCAAACATTACAGGGCGCGCCCAAGGCCGTATACAATTTGCCGTCCGGCCCAAAACGCAAATACTTCCAGCCATGCAGGCGCTCGGCGGGGAACTGGTCATACACCGTCACCGGCCGCGGCGGGCTGGTCAAATGCTTGGCAACATCATCAAAACGGATAATGCGCCGCACCTCGACCACGTACAAAGCCCCATTCTTAAACGCCAAACCATTTGGCATGAATAATCCATCCGCCAACAAATAACGCTGTTCCGCCACCCCGTCGCCGTCCGCGTCGCGCAAGGCGCGCACCCAACCATCGCGGCTGCCGGCGTACACCACCCCATCGTCACCCACGGCCAAACCCCGCGCCGAAGGCAAATCGGCGGCGAACACCGTTATGCTAAACCCGACCGGTAAACGCAATTGCCTGATTACGGCTTGCGGGTCAAGACCATCCTCCGCCAAGGCGCGGCTCCAGACCGCCAAGCAAGCCAAAAACACCCACAAGCAGCGAACCCATTGCATAAAATCAACTCTCAAGACTAAACTTACTGGCATAATAACACTCAAACAGACAATTAGACATTAACCCGCCGGACTAACCGGCTCGGCGAAAATGCATGACACAACCCACTCTTCCCAAGGATAACACCATGATGAGAATAGTTTTATTTTTAGCGACCAACCTCGCGATCATGATCGCGATAGGCATTATTTTTAGCGTGTTCGGCTTGGGCCACGCCCTCGACGCGCAAGGCGTCCACCTCAACCTGGAAGCCCTGCTCGCCATGTCGGCCGTCATCGGCATGACCGGCTCCGTCGTCTCCTTGTTCATGTCCAAATGGATGGCCAAAAACGCCATGGGCGTAAAAGTCATAGACCGGCCGCAAAACCAAACCGAGCAATGGCTGGTGATGACCGTCGCCCGCCTGGCCAAGCAAGCCGGCGTCGGCATGCCGGAAGTCGGCGTGTTCGACGCCCCGGAACCGAACGCCTTCGCCACCGGCGCCAACCGCGACCATGCCTTGGTCGCCGTCAGCACCGGCTTGCTGCATAACATGAACGCCAACGAAGTGGAAGCGGTGCTCGGCCACGAGCTTAGCCACGTCGCCAACGGCGACATGATCACCATGACGCTGATACAAGGCGTCGTCAACACCTTCGTATATTTTTTCGCCTCCATCATAGGCTACGTGGTAGACCGCGTCGTGTTTAAAACCGAACGCGGTTACGGCCCGGCCTATTACGTCACGCAAATAATAGCGCAAATCGCCCTGTCGATTCTCGCTTCCATGCTGGTGATGTGGTTCTCGCGTTATCGCGAATTCCGCGCCGACGCCGGCGGCGCGCAACTCGCCGGACGTCAAAACATGATCGCCGCCTTGCAAGCCTTGCAACGCACGCAAGAACCTGGTGAATTGCCCGGCCAACTCGCCGCGTTCGGCATTAACGGCGGCGGCGTTAAACGCATGTTCATGAGCCACCCGCCATTGGCGGAACGCATCGCGGCATTGCAAAACAACGGCTAAGCCTCCCTCTCGCCCCCGCCGGTCCAACCAATCGGCGGCGGGTCTAAGCTCCCTCATTCCGCCGCGCGTCAGCTAAGATCAAAGCCGGCGCGTCACTTGTAAGATCAAAGCCGGCGCGTCACTTGCGTCCATGCACCAATTTTGCCCGAACCGCACCATGAATTACCCTTTCACGCACAAATCAAAAAAATAATATATAAAATTTCAACAACTTATAACTTAGCATACAAATTGCTTATCAAATTTTGATTTGATTAATATACTTTGGACGCCATTTTTAATGACATTTTGACAGATGGTTTTTTAACATAGGATGTTCCTAACCCCGGTTTAAACTGTTTGATTAAACCAACAAACTAAACCGGTTCATAACTCCAATCGAAGAGGTGAATATGAACAGACTATTCCTATTTTGCGGCGGCATGGCTTTTTACCTGCTTGAAAAATCCGACGCCGACCAACAACACTGGCTATTCAACGCAACCATTCCTTTGCTATTAAGCTCGCTACCGCCCAGTATCGAACTCCTGCAAGACCTAAAATTGCGCCGCCAACTGCGTAAATGGCTTACTTACCGTTAACCCCTTTGGGTCTGAACTCTATTTTAAGCGGTTCACAATAAGCCTCTATGCTTATAGTCATGGGCGGCAAACCGCCTTGTAAACCGAAGGTCTGTATCAACAGACGCCGTGAATACATCACCGCGGTCTTGACGCCAGTCAGCCTACTAAGCTGTGACGTCAAGCCTGACGGTGCGATTATCAGGACATAGGCTAGCCATGACACTATCTGTACGCATTAGACCTCATGCGTCAATAAATAATAACGCGCAAAAATAGGATGCAATAGAGATTCCAGCTCCGCCGCGGGTAAATCCGTTACCTCCGCGTGCAATTCCGTAGCCATCCGCAAAAATACCGCCAATACCGCCGGGTCAAAATGGCTGCCGGCCCCCTTTCTCAAAGTATCCAACGCCGCCGACAACTCCCAAGCCGGCTTATACGGACGCTCCGAAGTCAAGGCGTCAAACACATCCACAATGGCAAAAATTCTGGCCGGCAACGGAATTTGCTCCCCCCGCAACCCCTTGGGATAGCCGCTGCCGTCGAATTTTTCATGATGAAACTCCACCACCTGCCGCGCTCCGCTCAACCAACTGGAACGCTTCAAGATTTCCACCCCCAAAATGACGTGTTGCTTAATCATCTCAAACTCGGCCGGGGTCAACTTTCCCGGTTTCAACAAAATAGGATCACGAATGCCGATCTTGCCGACATCGTGTAAAAAAGCCCCGGCCAACAACTGACGCAAGGCTTCGGAATTTAAACCCATCGCCTCCCCCAAACGCAAGGCGTAATAAGTCACCCGGTAATTATGGCTATTCGTCTCCGCATCCCGCTCGGCAATCGCGCAACCAAGCACGTTCAGCAATTCAAAGTTGCCTTGCATCAAACTGTGCGACAGCCTGACCACCCCCCGCACTAATCCGACCAGCAAGGGATACATCAATAAAGTCGTAAATGAAGTGCCTACCGTGACCAAAAACAAGGTTTGCAGCAAATCCTGCTGCATCGCATGAAACATCTGCGGGTCTAATTGGTAAATGCCTTCAAAATAACCCACCAAAATATTCGTATCCTTGGTGAAAAGCGGCGTCAAAATCAACAACCTCATTTGGCCATTTATCCACAAGGTATCATAGGAAACATCATCCCCAACCGGAAAATGACGCCGGTAACGCTCCCCATTCAACTCCTCGGGTAAAATACCTTTCCGATATACTTCAAACTCCACGTGCTTGTTGTAGTCGTATATTTTGATCTCCAAGAAATGCCGGCTCAATAGTTTGTCCGCCAATTGATCCAATTTAACCTTGGATTGCGCATCCAATTGCTGCAAGGCGTGCGCCGTATCCGGACTAAAATGCGCGGCTTCCTGCGTGGCCAATTCCCGCACCGCCAACGCCAAGCGATGCAGTTCCAACCACGCGACGCCGCCGCCTATAAATAAACATAAACCCAACCAACCCCAGAACAAGCGAAAAAAAATCTTTCGATAAATCGTCTGACCTGGATCACGCCGTAACTGACGCAACACCCATCACCTCTCAAAAAAAATCAACAAAACCGGCGAAAAACCCCGTCATAAACCCGAAATTCCGCCTAAACAAAAACCATGAGCCACTCAAAACCGGCCAGCAAACGGAAAAGTCTTAACATTGCAAACCGCAAGAAAAAAACTTATCCACTATAATTGCACAATTATCCGTTTTAATGGATAAGCTAAAAGATTAGCCCATAGAGCGCCGCCTTCCTAAAACAAAGGCTCCCGCAATTGGCGTGGCTATAAGCTAACTATAAATCATAGCATACCGTGACTTGATAAAAGGAAACAACATGTCATATCGCCCCGCCCGGACCCTGCCCTATTGGTTAACAGCCCTGACGCCAAGCGCCGCCTTGGCCAGTCTATGGCTGCCGGCCGATCCAAGCCTAGAGGTCAATATAAGCGGCAAAACTCCGGAATCGCTTATTGGCGTTTTCGCGGGCGACGATATTGACCACCCCTTGTTAACCTTCAGCGGAGCAGCCTACCTAAAATTCATACATAACGGAAACGAATGGGAAATCAGCGACGGCCAGCAAACCGTTAAGCTTGAAAACTCCCAAACGTTTCAGCTAGGTTGGTATGCCAACGGCGTCTGGATCACCGATGTCGATAGCGCCGTAAACTCCGAAAACGACAACCAATTGCAACTCAACTTTTCAGACACGCCTAGCCATCAGGAAACCCTAATCATCTCCAACATCAAACCCATCCTGCCTGTCGCCAACCCGCGCACCGACATACCGGCGCCGTATTTGGCCTTCCCGATTTGGATATTGCTGGGCGGATTTCTCGCCTTTCTAGCCATGAGCAAATATCGCCGCGGCCGCAAGCAAAAACGAAACGAAAATCAAGCCGGCAAGTCCGGCTAAACCGTTTAATCATATATTTTAGGCCGGGTATCGCCGTCAAAGTGTATCGTCGCCTTAATCAAAAACAAGTCCGAGCCTGGCGTCAAGCCAAACCCCAAGCCCAAGGAAGAGCGAAAAGTATCGAACAACACCGTATGCACGGTCGGCACTACGTAATGTTGCTGCTGCGACAACGGAGTCGCCGCATTGACCTCGCCCGGCGAACCATAGACCTGTAACCCCAGCCGCGTGCCTTCGCTCCACTGATAACTCGCTTCGCCGCGCCAGCCTATTTCAAACACCGCTTGCCGGCTCGCGCCGACCAGGACTTTCTCAATATCCGGCGCATTGACGATAAAACTCCATTTACCGACGTCTTTTTGCATCGTGGACATGATTTCCGCCTCTATCTGATCGTCATCAAATTGCGATGACCACCATTCCACTTCGCTATACCATCCCAAATCAACCGGCAACTCACCTTGCTCAAACAAGCGCCCGCGAAAACGAAACTTAGACCCGGCATACTGCAAATCCGCCGCATCCGGACGCGCCAAGTTCAAATAATAGGCAAAATCGATTTTATCGGTGACCCCATACTCAAACTCCATGGCATAACGCTGCATACTCTGGCTGGCATAGGTCGGGGAAGTGCCGCCTTGCCCCAGACCATGACCAACGGCGATATAACTGGACAGCAACTGCGGATCAAAAACCCCTTTACCCTGCGTCCGATACGGATAGACTTGAAATTCAAACGGATCGACATCAGCCTCCGTCTGTTGAGCCTGCAACATCAAAAGCCCGCAACCCAACACTACGCTTAGCCGAATGGACATAATAAAACCTCACATGATTACCAACTGATAAAGATGTTAACAATTCTCATTTACAAAATCAATCGATAATCAAACGCATTCGTTTTTTGTTTAATTCCCAGCTCAGTTCCGGCGCGCAATTCCGTGTAGCTACGGCGCACGGCAAGCAACCGTGCGCGGCAAACATCGGAAATGACAGACTCGGCTGGTATACCCCGGTTTAACGTCAAATCGGCTCTGCGCCGCCAGTATTGAAAATGGCCAGCCCGCGGCGGCAAATTCCACGCCGGAGCATTCATACAATCGCCGTACAAACCATATAATGCGCAACGCCGCCGTAAATAGTCCGGATCCGCGCCAAACGCAAAACAACCGATCCAGCGATCCACGGAATATGGCAAGCTTCCCCAACTCTCCCCACAAAGTTCCGCAATGAAATTGCGCAATAAATCAGCTTCACTAGCACCTGCATCACGCCAAAACACCAGCGCATCCTCATGCTCTTTGGCCCAAGCCAAGGCCATTATTTCCGCATCCATTGCGGCCAATTCGCCGTCTCGCCGCCGAGCAAACCGCCACCGCGAGCAATCCGCGACCAAATTACTCTGAATGTGCAAAAAAACCTTCGCCATTTTAGCCTCCCTAGCCTAACACTTAACCCTAACGACACTAGACGCAGGATTTCTTCCCTGGACACGCCAAAGCCTCGCATTTTGGTCACCCGCCTCCGGCCCGAAGCAAAGGAAACCGCTCCTCTATGCGAAACGGCGCGCCTTCGCGTTGCGCCCAGGCAGCCAAATCCCAAGTGCTTATAGTGCGCGGCGGGGCGAACCGC
>CAIYSZ010000021.1 GCA_903928965.1 uncultured Pseudomonadota bacterium | reverse complement strand
CGCTCTCAGTCCATCGCTTAATTCCATGTTCACCCCCTTGTTTGGTCACTAGAGAGTGAAACAGATTAGCGATGGACTTTCAAGTCATAAACTTAGGCAACCTTCTTTCGGGCTTGTTTAGGTTTTGTCGTGTACAGAGGCCAGTTTATATAAATTAGGCTGCCATTTGATCTAGCAATGGGATAATAGGAATACCCACTATCCAGTTGAGCCGTTTTACCGCTGTTGCCGTCGGTATACATCACGCGAGGCGAGATAGGTTCGTTTGGAATGGTGGCGGCGAATGCAAATTGCGTGTTGTTGGGAGACAGATAAGGCATGGATAACTGTTTGCTAACAGATAGGCCTTTAACTGTTTCAATGAAGATGGTCTGGCTGGTTGTCGGTTGCCATGGGACGCTGGCTATTTGATAATTGTGGCTAAAAATGATCTCGGTTCCATCCATGGAAAATTTTGGGTCTTCATTTCGATCTTTGCCGTTCAGGTTATTCACGATGGGCTGGGGTAGCGCGGATGTACCGAGTTGGTAGCTGTAGATGTTCCAATAGTAATTGCCATTACCGTTCGGCACGGCATGTTCCGCGGTGAATACAATAGACTTGCCGTCCGGTGAAAAATTGGCATTCATGGGCGCTACAATATTCCAATTGGGCTGGTCGATTTGCCTGGCCTTCTGACAAGAGAGCGAAGAACCTTTAAGCGAGCATTGACCTAGGTCAAATAGAAAGAGATGGGAGTTTCCGGTAGTCGCGGCGTTAATATAGGATGTATAAGTGTGGAATATTATTTTTCCATTAAGATAGGCTAGCGGCAGCGTGGATATATTTTGGTCGGTTGAACTGTTGCTGCAAACGGCCATGGCGATGCCGCAAATTGTGAAGTTAAGGTATATTGATGAAAGAATTTTTTTGAATGCGTTTGCCGTTAGTATGGAAGCTAAGGATATAAGCATAAATGTAGTTTAAGTTTGAGCGTTAGTATGACGTAATGATTGTAGCATTCAAATATTACATCACACAAATTTAGTCAATTTGTGAAGAGGTTCGCTTTTTTACAAACTTTAACCTAAGCTGTAACGCAAACTTAGGTAATTTGATTTATAATCATTGCCTTAAGATAGCGATTCACGGGCGGGAATAGGGCCCGCGGGTACGCTAAATGAAATAGTTAATCAATGGAATGGAACACATGGTTTATTGGCAGCGGATTGTTTTATCATGTGCGGCGTTGGCGGCGGTGATGTTTGGCGGCGCGCCGTCCTTGGGCTTGGCGGCGTCAATTTTGCAATCACCTATTGCCATGCCGCAAGAGCGGATTAAGCATGGCTGGGACGAGGCTAGTCTCGTCACTTTGCACGGCAATGTGCATCCGGCGCTAAAAACGAGCCAAGATCAAGGCGTTGCGCCGGCGGATACCGAATTGCGCAACATCATATTGGTGTTGCAACCGACCTCCGCCCAACAACAAGCTTTGGATGAATTCACCCGGCAACAGCAAGATCCATCCTCGCCCAGGTTCCGGAAGTGGCTGACGCCGGATGAATATCAGCAAAATTTCGGCGTGCACGGCCAGGATATTGCTGTTTTGAAATCGTATTTGAGCAGTCACGGTTTTGTTGTCGATCAAGTTCCCCCCGGCGGCCGTGCGATTCTGTTTCATGGCAATGCCGGTCAAATCAAGGCCGCGTTTCATACCGAGATACATCAGTTCATTTGGCGCGGCGAGACGCATATCGCCAATAGCAGTAATCCGCAAATTCCGGCGGCGTTTTCCGAAGTGGTCGGCGGCATCGCCAATCTACATGATTTTCAGACCCGCGCCCAGTGGAAACGCGGTTCAAGTTCCGCCGCCGATGGTTTGCTCGGCGGACTGAACGCGTTGAATCTTATTCCCGCCATGGACAATGGGAATTGGCATTATTTGACGCCTAGTGATTTTGCGGTTATTTACGATTTAAATCCCTTGTATAACGCCGGTGTAACCGGCAAAGGGGCGACTATCGCCGTAATCGGCAAAAGCGACGTGCAGCTTAGTGATATTGCGCAGTTTCAAAGCGTCAATCAACCCCCTTTCACGGGGCTGAACCCGCCGCAGGTGATTCAAGCCAACGGCGACCCCGGTTTTGTTAGCGGCGATCAGTTGGAGTCCACGTTGGACGTGGAGTGGGCGGGGGCGATAGCGCCGGCGGCGACGGTCAAATTCGTGACCTCGCCGGGAGGGGTGATCGGTTCTGGACGGCGCGCGTTTCAAGCCGATGGGATTTTTTATTCCGCCATGTATGCGGTTACCAATAATCTGGCCGATATCATTTCCGTCAGTTATTCCGGTTGCGAAGCCAGCATGGGCTACAGCTCCTTGAATTATATTAATAGCTTGTGGCAACAAGCCGCCACGCAGGGCATCAGCGTGTTGGTGGCCTCGGGCGACAGCGGGGCGGCCGACTGCGACTCTTCCAGCAGCAGCGGCGCGGTTTCAGGGCTGGCGGTCAACGGTTTGTGCAGCAGTCCTTATAGCACTTGCGTTGGCGGCACTGAATTGAACGACACTAGCAATATCAGCGCCTATTGGCTGCCGGCCAATCCGGCGCAGACGCCGTATACCACCGCGATTAGTTATATACCCGAGGTGGTGTGGAATGATAGCGGCAGCAACGGCGGCTCTGATTTGTGGGCTACTGGCGGCGGGGCCAGTTTGGTTTGGCCCAAGCCCAGTTGGCAGGTTTCTCCCGGCGTACCCAACGATGGCGCGCGCGATGTGCCTGATGTGGCTTTGAATGCTTCCACGCATACGGGGTATCAAATTTGGTCCAGCGACAGCGGTACGCTGCAGCAAGAGTATATCGGCGGCACTTCCGCCGCCACGCCGTCGTTCGCCGGCATTTTGGCGCTTGGGGTGCAGTATACCGGCGGCAGGTTGGGCAATGTCAATCCCCTGTTGTACGGTTTGTCGCAGTTGCAAGCCAACGGCGGTTACTCGTATTATCATCGCATTAGTAGCGGTAATAATTCCGTTCCCGGCCAGGTTGGTTATAGCGCCAATGGCGGGTATAGTCAGACCGTTGGGCTGGGGTCTGTTGACGCCGCGCTGTTTATACGCCAGGCTAATGCTTACACTAATCTTGGCAATAGCGGGGTGCGCGCCGCGATTAATCAAATCATCAGTCATTTGATTAATCCTGAATCCGCTAGCGTTAGACTGACTAGTAGCGCCGCCAGCCCGGTGGCCGGCCAGACTGTTACTTTTACCGCTCAAGTCAGCGGCGATGCGCCTTCGGGCGGCGTGCAATTTCTGGTCAACGGTCATGCGCTGGGTTCCGCGACTTTGTCCGGCGGTCAAGCGCGGTTAAGCGCTAGCCTAAGCGCAGGTGAGCAAAGCGTCACCGCCGTGTATGGCGGCGACGTCAATAATTTGGGGGCTACGTCCGCGGCGCTGGCGGAGAATGTGTTAACCGCCGCCAGCGTGTCGCTGGGCGTGTCGGCGACTACCATTCAGGCCGGACAAAGCCTGATCTTGACCGCCACGGTTAGCGGCTCGAATCCTAGCGGGACGGTGCAATTTTATCTGAACGGCAAGGCGTTGGGTACGGCGGTAAGTCTGGTTAATGGGGTAGCGACGCTGACTACAAACGGCGTGACCGTGACCGGCAGCGACAGCTTGACCGCCTCTTATAGCGGCGATGCCAACAACGGGGGCTCGGCGTCTAATGTCATAAACGAAACCGTTACCGCCGTACAACCGACTTTCGTTCCGGCTTTGCCGCCGTTGGCGCAATTTCTGCTGTTGTTGCTGGCGGCCGGGTTGTCGGGTAGATTCAAACAATTTAATTCACGGAGCTGAAATAGTATCGACCATGAAAGTTAAAATCTCTAACATTGTTTTATTCCAGGCGGCTTTGCTGGCCAGCGCCGGCGCTTTGGCTTACGATGGCCAGGTTACCGGTCAAATTGACATTATTCAAGGCTCGAATGCGGCCAGTTCCAGCACGCCGTTCACTGTTTCCTTGAAAAACGCTCCGGCGTTGTGCGGCAACTCGAATACTACGGCTTATTTGGTGAACAGCGATACTAATTATCGGGTGAACGCCTCGGTATTGCTGGCTGCTAAAAGCCTAGGCAGCACGGTGGTTTTATCCAGCAACAAGGACGCCAACGGCTTGTGCCAGATTCAGACCTTTACTATTGAATAAGCGCCATTGAATAAGCGTCGGTGGCGCGTGTTCTCCGTTAATCGGGCCGTGCGAGGTTTGTAGCGGGGTGCGCGCCACAAGCGTTCTCGTGTCCTAGCGTGTTAGGCGGCGACTTATGCCGCGCGCTTTTGTTTTATGAAATAATGGCTGTCTTGCGGATATGTGTCAGGGTATTGCTTAGATGGCGAAGTCGGAGATTGAGAATTGGTTGCGCCGCATACGCTTGGGCGAGGATTCCAGTTTAGAATTAAAGCGGGTGGTCTGGCGCGGAGAGCATAAAATTGCCGGTTCGCACGCGGATAGCTTGGCCGATGAACTGGCGGCGTTTGCTAATGCACATGGCGGGGATTTGATTTTAGGCGTGGATGACGCATCCAAGCAAGTGCTGGGGATACCTGAAACCGAGTTGGAGACGCTGGAAAAATGGTTGTCCGAAATCGGCCAAACCCGCATTGACCCGCCGCTGGATTTTAAGACGCGGCATATCGAATTGCCGGACGCCGAGGGCGTGCCGCGTCCGGTGATCGTGGTGCGCATACCGCGTAGCGTGATGGTGCATTGCAGCCCGAACGGTTATTTTAAACGCGTTGGGGATGCCAAGCGCAAAATGAAGCCGGATGTGTTGGCCAGATTGTTTCAGCAACGCAGCCAATCGCGTTTAATTCGTTTTGAGGAACAGGCGGTGGCTGGGGCGGCCTTAAGCGATGCTAATCCCTTGTTGTTGAAAAAATTCATTCAAGCGCATGAAGGCGAGCCTGAGTTGCAATTGCGGCGCTTGCATTTAGTGGCGGACGACGATGGCCGGCCACGCTTGAGCGTGGCGGGGGTGTTGTTGGCCACTAATAAACCGACTGATTGGTTGCCGGCGGCTTATATTCAAGCGGTGGCGTATACCGGCACTAGTAATGATCCGGATCAACAGATTGGCGCCAAGGATTTTGACGGGCCGTTGGATTATCAAATTTGGCAGGCTTACGGTTTTGTGTATTTGCACATGAAAATTCCGGCGCGTAAGGTTTTGGGGCGGGTGGATTATCCGCAATACAGTTTGCGCGCGGTGTTTGAGGCTTTGGTGAACGCGGTGGCGCACCGGGATTATTCCATCGGCAATAATCGCATCCGTTTGCATTTGTTTAGCGACCGCTTGGAGTTGTATACGCCGGGGGCGCTGCCTAATTCCATGTCCTTGGAGTCCATGCGGCTGGTTTCGATGCCGCGTAACGAGTTGATCGCCAGTTTATTTGCTAAATATTATCGGGTGCGGGAAACCGGTTTGGGGCGGGAATATTTGATGGACCGGCGCGGTTCCGGGGTGGATGTTATCCTGGATGAAAGCGAGCGCTTGTCGGGCTTGCGACCGGTGTACCGGAATTTGGACGATTTGGAATTGGGGTTGACTATTTTTGCGGCTAATTTAGAGGGCCGGTGAGTGCTGCTAACCAAAACGTTTGTCTGCAAATAATGAAAATGGGCTATGAATTTGATGGGTATAGCGTTTTCGTTTGCCAGTGGACAGTTTAAAATACCGGATATACTAGTCAGGCTGACTCCCGGTTTGGATGAGCGCCACAACCTTTAGCAAAAAACTTTATTGTTGGGTTAATGAACCTCTGATTAATTCGTTGCTTCAAAATTTAGTGCTATTTAAATCAATGACTTGAGGCCAGGGTTTGCTTGAAAAACTGATTTAATCAGAGCTTCCTTAACAGCAACGTTACCGTTACGCTACCGTGCTTTTACGATTGTATATGAGATTATTTTAGATGCGGACACAAACTCTCAAACAGGAAGTCATTGCGTTACTTTTATAATCAAAATAGTAATATCATGATATGAGAACTATACAACTTGAATTATCAGATAACATTTACGACCGAGTTATCAGTTTTTTGGAGCTGTTGCCTAAAAATGAATGCCATATTTTAGAAAGCGTTCACACTCAGCAGCAGACATTGAAAGATGCCTTGGAATTAGCGGTTGCAACTAATGTCTTTGCCGAAATCACCGATCCCTCGGCATGGCAAAGCGAAATGCGTAAAGACCGGGGCCTACCGGGACGTGAAGAATGATTTTGCTAGATAGCAACATCTTGATTTATTCGGTACAAAAAGAACATGAAGCATTAAGGCAGTGGTTGCTGACTATCCAACCGGTCTATTCAATCATCAGTAAGGTAGAAGTATTGGGTTACTGGAATCTCACCGCCAATCAGGCTAAAGCCATTACCGCGGTTCTGGCCTCTATTCGTGAAATATCAATCACTGCCATTCAATGCGAACAAGCGATTATGCTTCGCCAACAACGCAAAATGTCATTAGGCGATGCGTTAATCGCCGCCACCGCCTTGGATCATGGCCTGCCATTAGCTACCCGAAACACTAAGGATTTCGATTGGATTTCAGCGTTGCAACTCATAAACCCGATAAACATTTGATTTCACAATGAACTATTTGTTGACATGAAAAGTTTGTCTGAAATTGTCAGACCAGAATCACTTGAGGTAAAGATTACCGTTCGAGCGTATGGCGAGGCGCTTTTGGGCTGTTCCCTGCTTGCATTTTGATGCGCTAGAATTTGTCAACGGGCTAGCCCGGCGCAGAGGGTGTAGCAGGCGACGCCGGATTTGGCGTTGGTTTGCGGCCAGTGTTGGCGGATGTAGCGGTCGAGTTGGGCTTCTAAAGTGTCTTGGATGACTTGCCAGGCGGTGTAGCTTTTGTTGGGGTCGAAGCGGGCGGTGATTTCGGTGATTTCAAAGCCGAGTTCGGTTTTGCGGAAGCCGGCGCCGACGATGTTGCCGTCGGCGTCCAGGGCGCTGGGGTTGAGGGCTTGATCTTGCGCTTGCAAGAGTTCGTCGTACAGGCCTTTGGGCATCAGGATTTTCATGATGATGGGGAAGGTGTCGACCAGGACGAAGATCAGCAGGTAGGCGGCGAAGGTGGCAACGGTGAACAGGTCGCCGTCGGCCCAGGCTTGGCGGCAGAGATCGAATACCAGTTTGGTTTCCTCGCGCGGGTTTGAGGCCATGATGGCCAGCTGGCGCTGTTGCAGGTTTTGTTCGGCTTGTTGTTTGGCGTTCAGGTAGGCCGGGTTGAGTTTCAGGTCGCTCAGTTGCTGGGCGCTGGCGTTGCGCTTTTCGTTTAGGCGGTATAGCGCTTGTTCGATATGTTCCTTTTGCATTTTGGCTTTTTCCAGGCGTTGGTTGGCGGCTTCCTCGCGGATTTTGGCTAGGTTGAATTTAACGCCTACGCCGCGGCGGCAGGCGGGGCCGCCGTTGATTTCGCAGGCGGCGTCGTTGAGCGCGTTTTGCCGGTCGGTTTGGTACATTTGAATGTTGGCGTTGATTTCAGCCAGTTCGGCTTTCAGGCGGGCGTATTCTTCGTTTTGTTCCTGTTGCGCGATCAATGGGGCGGCGGCGGTTTGCAGGCCGTATTGATTTTCTTCCAGGCTTTTGAATGCTTGTTTCAGGGCGGCGATTTTCGGCGCGCGCTCCTGTTCGATGGCGGCGTTGATGTCGGATTGGTAGAGGGTGGGCAGGAAGGAGGCGTCGAAGATCATGGCGAACAAAAGGGCGATGCAGAATCGCCAGCTGAATTGCAGGGTTTTCACCCGCCAGTCGCCGTTGATGCGGTAGGTGACCAATAGCATGCGGTCTATGATCATGATGAAGCCGGCCCATACCATGGCCGCGGTCAGGATCAGGGCTTCGCTGGCCAGGGTTTGGTCGGTGAAGTGTTGATGCGCCAGATGCACGCAGGCGAACAAGCCCATGATGATTGGGAGAAACATGGACATGCCGAGTGCTTGATATTTTTTGATTTCGGCCTCCGGGCATTGTTGCAGTAGTTCGACGCTGGCGCCGGACAGCCAGAAGCCGAGTTTGTCGAATGCGCTCAGGTTGCGCCGTTCGTTGGCGCGGCTAATGATCTTTTTTTTTATTTCGATATGGTCTTGGTCGGTTAGCAGTATGCGGCCGAGGTGGGCTTGAAATTCTTGCGCAAAGTGCAGGCTGAATTGTTCGCGCATGCCGCGCTCGACTTGGGCGGAAAATTCGGCGGTCGTCAGTTGGTGGTCTACTTGTTGGTTGACGATGCGCTGGAGCGACTCTTGGTTGGCGGCGTCGATTTTTTTGAGTTCATCGGCCAGTATGCTTTCGGTTTGTTGCTTGATTTGTTGGCTGGCCAGTTGTTCCAGTTCTTGCTTGATTTCGGGTTTTAGGATGTTAACCGCCTTGCCCGCTTCACCGATCAGTAATTGGTTTTGTTCCTCAATGCGCTGGTTGAGGGTGTTGTCCAGGTGGTTGAGCAGGTATTTGCTGAGCTGGTCGGCGGATTTGATGCGCGTTTCCAGTTGCGCGACACGGCCTTCCAGGGTGGCTGGTTTGTCGGCTTCAGCGGCGGCGGCGGCCGGGCGGATGGCCGGTCCCGGTTTGGCCGGCGTCGGATTGAACAGGCGGTTGAATAATCCTTGGCGGTTGCGGCGCGGCGCGGAGGCTTCCGCCGGCGCGGCGGCTTGGTAGGTCCAGCCGCAGTTGTCCTCGCAGCGGTCGTCTATGGTGGGCGCGCCGCAGTTGGGGCAGGCGTTGGGGATAGCGGAGCTCATCGTTGGTAGATCTCTTGTTTTAACAGTGACAATTCGGCTAGAGTTTGCCGTTTTAGCGCGGCGGTTTGCGCCAGTTGTTCGTTGACCCCTTGTTGATCGCCGTATTGATTTAGGGTGTCTCGGATGCGGTTTTTAACGCCGATGGTGAATTCAGTGGCTTGTTGCGGCCGGTCTAGGGCGAATAGTTGTTGCAGCTTGGGGATGAGATAGCGGTGAAAATGCCAGGTCAGGGTTTGTTGCACGCGTTCGCGCAATTTGTCTTGGTTTTTAATCAGGAAGGCGTTGATTTCCACCAGCAGTTGTTCCACGCTTTCCAAGTTGGCGGCGTTGATTTTTTTCTCCAGGTCGCGTAGCCAATTGCGCCAGGTGATGATGTTTTCCAAAATGCCGTAGATGCGCATGACCACGTATTCCGGGTCCAATATCTCGTCTAGGCGTTTGTCCAGGGCGTCAAACCAAAATTGCTGGTAGGGTTGTTTCAGGTCGAATTTGAGTTGCTCCAGTTTTTCGCGGCTGGCGGCGGCTTGTTCCAGCGAGGCCACGATGCGTTCGTCCAGGCGGATGGCTTCAAATAGTTCGGTGACGAAGCGCGAGGTTTCCGGCACCGCGATGCCGCCTTGGTTGAGCCGGTTGATGATGGGTTTGGCTTGGCCGTGCTGCGGATGCAGCAGCACTTGCTGGATGTCGCGCAGCAAGGCATTTTGTTCGGCGGCGCTCCAATTTATGTGGTCGGTCAGGTTGCTATCTTGGGCCAGCGTTTGCAATACTTCGGCGATGTGGCCGCGGAATTCGGCGAACAGCTGTTCGACTTGGCCTTCGCGGTAATGTTGGGCGAAGTTGTCGTTGTCTTGGGTGTCGGCGTTGATGGCTAGATTGTCGCGCAAGTAGTCGCCGAGTTGGTCGATCAGGTGCAGCAGGGAGGCGCGGGCTCCGGAGACGAATTCCGCGGCGGCGGTGGTCTCGACGTGCGCGATTAGGTCGTGCTTGAAGCGTTCAAATTCGCTGAGTTCGGCATGGTTTTGCAGCACGCTTTCCGGGTCGCCGAAGATTTGGTCCAGGTCGGCGTAGCGTAGCAGGGCGTCGGCTTGCGGGGCGCATTCGCCGCTTTGGCGCAGGATTTGTTGTAGGATCAGATAATTTCGCGCGGATACCTTATAGATGCGCTCCGGAGGGATGGGGTAGCCATGCTGTTTGATGGCGGCGCTGAGTTGCGCGCCGGCGGCGGCTTGCTGTTCGGGTTCGATTTGGTCCCAGCGATTGACCAGCACGAACATTTGGCTGAATAGGGCCGGAAAATCCTGGCGCAAGGCGTCGAGAAACTTGGTTTCTTCCGGGTGGTCGAAGGCAAGGTCTTCCGCGCCCTTGATAAACACGACGGCCTTGGCTTGCTCGCCGATGATTTTTTGCAGTTCGTGCATTTGGCTGACGTTCATGTATTGCACGGCCGGAAAGTCGAGCAATAGCCATTTGGTCGGCAGGCCCGAATTCCAGGCTAGGTCTAGGCGGTTGAGGTCTTCGGTTTCGTTGTTCAGGCGCGCGGCTTGGCTCAGGCGGGCGATGTGTTGCAATACCGCTTCGGTCTGGTCGCTGGCCAGGCCGCTGATGCGGATGCGTTCCGTGCTTTCTATGTTGATTTTCAAGGGGCCGTTCAGGCCTTCGCGCCAACCGACCGGCAGAAACTCGGCTTGCAGCAGCGCGTTAATGGCGCTGGTTTGTCCGCGGGAGAATACGCTGCAAAACACGATCGGAAAGTTCAGGCGTAGAAATTGTTGTTCCAGACGCGCGGATTCATATTGCAGGTGTTCCAATAAGCCGTCCGGTAGATGTTGGCTTATCGGTTGCAGTATCCGCGCATAGCGGTCGACGAGCGGTTGCAGTTGGCTGGGCTTTAAGGCTGACATGAGGCGCGTTTGTTTGGTATTTTATTGTTTTATTATAATCTTGGCTGGGCAGGCGCGGCTAGTCGATTACGATATTTGTAATGTATTGATTTACAATAATTAACCGATTCTGTTCACTTTATCACAAATCGCGGGCGGTGTCCAAGCCGGCCGCGGCGGCCGGCGTTAACGGGGGAGCGGCATGGATTTTAGTAAGGGTTTGATTACCTTAGGTTTAGGGTTGGCGGTATTGGGCTTGGCGTTGAAATTCGCGCCGTGGCTGCTGAACTGGTTCGGCAAGTTGCCGGGGGATATTCGTTACGAGGGGGAACACAGTTTTGTGTTTATCCCGTTGACTTCCATGCTGCTGTTGAGCGCGGTGGCGTCGATTGTGTGGCATTGGTTTATGCGGAGATAGGGGCTTAATCCATGGTTACGAAAGTTTCGCCCAAACAGCCGAGCCCTACCGAACTGCACGCTGTGCAGCAGTTGTATCAGTCCGGCCAGTTGCCGCATGCGGAGGCGCAAGCGCGAGCGCTACTGGCGCGTTTTCCCAAATCCCTGGCTTTGCTTAATCTGTTGGCGATGTGTCAGCAGGGGCAGGGCAAGTTGCGCGAGGCGGCGGTTAGTTTTAGACAGATGCTGGCGGTGGATGGCGGCATTGCGGAAATTCATTTTAATCTGGCCGCCGTTTATACCCAGCTGAATGATAGTAAAGCCGCTATCAGCGCTTACCGCAAGGCTTTGCAACTGAAGCCGCATTTGAGCGTGGCGCATTTTAACCTGGGCGCTTTGTTGCAACGGCAAGGTTTATTGGCGGAAGCCGCTGAGCATTATCAGCATGCCCTGGAGCGGCAGCCGGGCTATTATGAAGCCTGGGTCAATTTGGGCGCGGTGCGGCAGTTGGGCGGGGATTTACGCGGGGCGGAGCAATGTTATGTCAAGTCGCTGGAATTGAGACCGGATGCGCGCGGTTATTTTAATCTGGGTACGGTGTTGTTCGGGCAAGGGGAGCATCCGCGGGCGATTGCCGCTTTTCAAGAGGCTTTGCGCCTGGAGCCGGGATTCGCCGACGCCTGGAATGATTTGGGCGAGGCCTTTCGCGATCAGGGGAATATGGAGGAGGCGGTGCGTTGCTACCGCGAGGCGCTGCGGACCGCCCCCGGACACGCGCGCGCCAATTATAACGTGGGCGAGTCTTATGCGTTGGGCGGACAATGGGAGCAGTCGATACCGTATTTTGCCGCTTCCGATTTTGCCGATGCGCGGGAACGGGTGTTGCTGAGTTTGTATAAATCTAGCCGGTTCGAGGATTTTAAACTTCGGTTGGATCAGTTCGTCGCCGCTGAAAAACCTGCTTCGGTGTTGCTCGGCAGTTTGTCCACGCATTATGCGATTAATTTTAGGCAGCAGAATGCTTATCAGTTTTGCCGTCATCCGATGGATTATGTTTTGCATACGCATATTGAGGCGTTGAGCGATGCGGACTGTCCTCTGTTGAGCCAATTGTTAAACGATGTTACGCACTTGGCGATAGCGGAGCGCAAACAGGGGCGGCTGTATTACGGCATGCAGTCGGCGGGAAATTTGTTGCAGCGGCCGGAGCCTTCCTTTCAGGAACTGGCGGAGCTGATTCGCGCTAAGGTCAGGGATTATGAGCGTCATTTTGCCGGCTCTAACGAGGGATTGATCCGGTTTTTTCCTAAAAACCTGGAATTTGCTAGTTCTTGGTATTTGCGGATGAAAAAAGGCGGTTATTTGAGCTCGCATATTCATGAGGAAGGCTGGATCAGCGGCTGCGTTTATTTGCAATTGCCGGATAAGGCGGGCGAGCACGCGGGCAGTTTTGAATACGGTGTCGACGGCGATGATTATCCGCGCCTGCATGACGATTTTCCGACCCGGATTGTGGATCAAAAAGTCGGCGATTTGGTGTTGTTTCCGTCTTCGCTGTTTCATCGCACGATTCCGTTTCATTCCGAGCAGGAGCGGATTTGTATTGCGTTTGATATTATGCCGGGGTAGGGGGTATTAGAAAATAGACGGTTTTTAATTATTTAGATTGCCGCCGGCAGAGCCGGCGGCTTTAACAAAGCTGATTAAATCGGTAAGAGCCTACAAACTTACCGCATTAATGACCCTGCGCGGCTTTATCCACGCGCACAAGCGCAGCCTTGCGGTGTATGAATTTTGAAGTCATTTGGACCTGGATCAGTATTGTCATCTAATAAGTTTTTGATTGTTGGATCATCTAATGGAATATCTTTTGGATCTTTAGGCGGCTCCGGCGGTGTTGGATCTGGATCATCCGCCCACAAGCCTAATTTATCCACAAAAGATAATGGATTATTCTTAACATAGGCATACAAATTCAAGCCGCCGGATTCCTGACTCGGATCTTTGGACATCCACCGGCCGCTAACCGGATCGTAAGCCCGGAATAGGGTCAAATATAAATTCGCGCCGGGGAGATATAACATCCCGGCATAGCGGAAATCGGTAGCACCGCCGCCACTGCTTTGCGTGGGATTGCCATAGGGGTCATAGTCATAGGAAGCCGCCAAAGAACCGTCCCGCGTGGATACTGCGTCGCGCACCGAGCCTAAATGGTCCTTAGCGTAAAACAAGCCGCCCGCGCCTGGCAGGTATTCGCCCTCCGGGTAATAGCGGCGTTGCACTATATCCTGTCCGTTGCGGCGTTGGCAGATTTGATCGCCGCACCATAAATAACGGGTTTCGGTACTGCTTCCCCCTGTTTTGCCGATAATTGATACGCGGCGGCTCAGGCCGTCATAGCGGAAAGCATAGCTATTGCCGTTGGCCAATACTTTTATTTGCAGTAAGCGATTTTCTGCGTCCCATAGATAGGAACGAACGCCGTCATTTAGCAAATTACCGTTGGCGTCATAACTATAGGTTTGGTTATTGGCGGTGACAACCTGGTTTACCTCATTAACCTGATATTGGCGGACCTTGGCCAAGGCGTTGATTTCGGTGATATTAGCGGCCGGATCGTAGGCGTAGGCGTAATTATCTCCATTGGCGTCGCTTGCGCTGACCAAGCGGTTGGCCAAATCGTAGCCATAGCTCCAGTTCTTGGCTGCCCAGGCGCTGCCGGCGCTAACGGTTTCATTGATGCGTAGGATTTGCCATGCCGCATTGCTGGTAAAGTCATAGCCGCGCGCCGCGCCGCTATTGGTAATGGACAATAAACGCCGGTCGTTGAGGTTGCTATCGTATTGCCAGGCGGCGGCGATAGGCCCGGAGCCCAGGGATAAGCCTGTTAACTGACTGGTTTCTCCCAAATAGGATAGGGTGACATTGCCCAACGGGCTGTTATGCCCAATCAATCGGTTTAATGCATCATATGCGAAAGTTTCGGCGCTGACATCCACGGAGTGTCCGCTTAAGCGGCCCAATTCGTCGTATTGATAGCCGATCGTATCGTTATTGAAAGGCCCGTTTTCCGCAGCCATCCGCAACGCGCCATTGACGCCTACCGAATTATACTGCCAACTGGTCGCGCCTAAGCCGTCTTGCATGGCGGTCAGCCTGGGGAAGTAGGCGTCGTATTGAAAGCTCACGCCAGGCGTGGCGTTTCTTGAGTTTATGTAACTGATTTGCGAGGGACTGTCGTCCAGCGTGTAAGCGATGCTCTTGGTTTGCCCCAGGCTGTCGGTTATCGATTTCAGGCGGCTGGTCGTGGCTTCATAAGCATAGGTTAAGCGGTGGCCGTCGGGATATTGCTTGGCGGTCACTCGGCCTTCAATGTCTCGCAACCAACTGGTAACCTTGCCGTTGGGATCGGTCAAAGTATTTAGGCTGCCATCCGGGTAATAGCTATATTGGGTTGTTTGTCCCAAGGGGTCTATTATGCTGATTAAATTGCGATTGGCGTCGTAGGCATACTGAGTTCGCCGGCCCAGGCGGTTGGTAACCGCGGTTATGTCAAGATTGTTCCAGGTGTAGATTTGGCTGGAGCCGTCCGGATAGCTAATTTTGGTTGTACGATCCATATTATCGTAGCTGTATGTGAGCGTGATGCCCTCGGAGGAGGTTTGAGCGGCTACGCGGCCGTAGGCGTCGTAACTTAGGCTAACCTGTGTCTTGCCGTCCGGGTTGATGATGGCGGTCAAATAACCTAGATTATTGTATTGATAAAGGGTGGTCTGATTCAGGGCGTTGGTTACGGCGGTCAATTGCCCGGCGCTATTATAAGTGTTCCGGCGCGTGTTGCCGGAGGCGTCGGTGTACGTCAAGGGCAAATGTTGGTTGTTATAGCTGTATTGATTCGTGGTGGCCCAGAGGTTGCCGGCTGTCAATTGCTGGATCGCCACCGGGTCTATCTGATTGGACGCAAAGGTGGATTGCGTTTGTCTTCCTAACGGGTCAATTTTGCTGGTCTGGTAACCGAGGCTATTGTATGCATAGCGGGTAATTTGCGTGCTTCCGTCGTCCAACACCCGGCCGATTTGGATGGGTCTATTTTCAGTTCCAGAATAGTTATACCAGACGCGGTTTTCCAACGGGTATTTAACGCTGGCCACGGGATCTTTAGGCCAATGATATTGGCTTGATTGGTAGAGGCTTCCAAAAGCCCAGTGCGTGAGGCGCGCCTTTTGATAATTGCCGGCTCCTTTTTGATGGGCTAGCTTATTCCAGTAAAATGAATTACCGTCATCTAGCTGGGCGTTATTCGGGGCGGACATCCCCGCTGGCACGGTCGATTGCGGATCGGATGCGGCAATGCCGGGCGCTCCAGGGCGGAATTCCACTCTTTCCGAGTTGCCCAATGGGTCCGTGGCTACTAAGTAAGGTATATTATTGCCGGGGCGATTGTATTTAAATTGGGTGACGCCGTAGGGAGTGGTCAGCGCATTGATGAGCGATGAGGCGTCATATTGAAAGCTGGATTGCATGCCGCCTACGTTGGTGATGGAGAGCAAGCGGCCGCTGCCGTCATAACTCAGTTGGGCGCTACGGCCGAACGGGTCGGTGATTTGGGTAATTAGCAACGGCGAGGCGTTCAAGGCATAAGTAAACGTGGTGGCCTGTCCGATTGCGTCGACGACCGAAGTAAGCCGCATTTGGTTATCGTAATGGTAGTTGACGGTATTCCCGGCCGGGTCTATGGTTTGGCTTAGAAAAACTTGTTGAGTGGCGCCTGTTGCTCCGGCCGATGCTGAAAAAATTTTCGCGGTTCCGTTAACTAAGCTAAGTTTATAGGTCACCGGGTTAGTGGAAATCAAGCTTAAAACGGAATGGTCCGAGCTGTTCGGCGCGAATGAATTATTGTTTTCGACGTAATTGACCAAGTCGCCGCTTTGTGTGTACAGCTTGACGTTATTAAACGGATTGCCGGCCGCGTACTGAATATAGGTCAACCAGTTTAATGTCCAATTTGGTCCAATGTTGAAATTAGTGAAATGCGCCGGTTGCGCGGTGTCGCCCATGATGTAGGTCAGCGTGGTAAACATCGCGGGCCCCAGCGGCGGTTTGTAACCGACCGGAGTGCTGGTCAGTCTTAAGCTAGTTTTCAACTCATCAAAGCTATAGCGGGTTATGCCGATGGAATCGCTGGTAGGGGTGATGGTGGAATCTTGTGTGGAAGTTGAAGCAATTTGGGTTTGTGCCAAGGCGGGTGGCCCAGCTAATTGCAAACTGCAAATTAATCCGGCTAGTATACGTAGAAACATAGGCTTTACTCCAATTCTTTTAACCATTTATTAAAAAATAATAAGCGCATAAGTTCTTTGCGGTAAGTTCGTTTGTAATCAACGCTTTGTGAATCAATGTGTTGCGTTGATCAAATAATGCAAGCGGACTTTCGGCTGTTTACTTAGGCGCTTTGGATGTTTAGATCGTTCGCCGTTTGTTTGTCTAAAAATCTTAGCTTATTTCAACTTTGAACAATTTTTAATTTCAAACAAATTGCATCTTAAAGTCTAGTATGCGAACTCGAAAAAGGCAATTTTTCTAAACGTGAATTACGCGCTTTGCAGTTAGTTCGTACCTAATCGAGGCATTGTGAATCGATGTATTATCCCTATGGAACCTCTGATTAGATCAGTTTTTCAAGCAAACCTTGGTATCAAGTCATTGATTTAATTATTACTTAATTTTGAAGCAAGGAATTAATCAGAGGTTCCCTATAGTGTAAACGGGCTTTTGGCTGTTCACTTTAGGTCTTAAAAAAACCATAAAAATTTGAATGTTTAATGAGATTTTAGTTTGGTCCTGCGATTTTTTGCCATAAGTTTGTCATAAATGGGCGTGCATGGTAATTCGGGCAATGCTTTTTTAATTATTTGATTTTTAAGTTAAATAATGTCGGAAAATTTATGTCTATGTACTTTGCCGATGAAAAAGGCGAAGCGAGATTTGATTTCATTCCGAGCAGGAGAAGATTTGTATGGCGTTTGATATTATGCCGGGGTAGGGGGGCATTTCCATTTAGGGTTGTTTGCAATTTTTTCCTGAATAGACTAATATTACAGGTATATGATAAAGGCTATTTTTGAGATAAGTAGGGAAGCATGGGTACAGATAATGTATCATTGTAATTCATTGACTTTATAATCACCAGTGCCGGGAGTTTTTTGAGTGTGTACTTAAATACTTATGCATAAATATTCTGGTATTCACATTTTTTAAAATCAATGGTTTATTATTGTCTGACTCCTGTTTATTATGCATAAGTACTTCGCAGGAAGTTCGTTTGTAACCAGCGCCTTGTAAATCAATTGCTTGAGCAACCCATGAAATGCAAACGGACTTTCAGTTGCTCATGCTCACTTAAGCAGTTATGTGGAAAAATGAAGTTAGTGTAAAAATTTAAAGATTCAGAAATTTAACAATTTAATTAATCCTGGAAGTTCATCAAAATGCGTCGATTACACAGCAAAGTTAGAAAAAAAAATTACCCATTTCAATCAACCGGCATAATTTTAAGCTTGCTAATAAATGTTCCGTTTGTTATGGCCAATCCGGCCCCATTATACGAGAGCCGTAACGATCATTATCGTACCGGCGCTAATCTCAATGAAACGATTTTGAATACTGCCAATGTGAGTTATTCCGATTTCGGTTTGTTGTTTTCATTGCCGGTGGACAGTAGCATCACTACGCAAACTTTGTATGCACCCGGCGTTAGCGTCAAAAATGTCTTGCATAACGTAGTTTACATTACTACTACCGGCGGTTCGGTTTACGCATTTGACGCGGATCAATCCGGCCCGCCGCTTTGGGTGGACCATTTTAACGCAGCCGCGCCCGGCGTACATTGGTCAATCGATAGTACGCCGATTATTGATCCGGCAAGTCAGACACTCTATGTGGTGGCGAGAACCGTTAGTAATACTAATCGCCAATTCGAGTTGCATGCGCTAAATTTGTCCACCGGCGCCGAAAAATTCAATGGCCCGGTGGTTTTGTCCGGAACTTATGGGGCTAACGGGTACACCTTGGATTTTTCAAATCCAGCCGTGAGCCAGAATTTAAAATCGCATGCCGGGCTGGCTTTAGTGAACGGGCAACTCATTATTTGCTTCAGCAGTTTATCCGAAGGCGTCGGTGACTACTACAGCGGCTGGGTATTGTCGTATAACGCAAGCACTCTGCAACCAACCGCGGCGTTCGCCACTATCATTTCTCCGCCCGCCACCGGCGGCGGCATATGGCAAGCCGGACGCGCTCCGGTAGTGGACGATAATGGCTTTATTTATTTATTCGTTGGGAATGCCTATCTTCCTAACACGTATGCCGCCGCGCCGAACGGTTACGACGGCGTCAGCAATTTCAGCGAAAGCCTGCTGAAGTTGGATGCAAATTTGAACTTGGTGGACTGGTTTACTCCCGGCGGCTGGGTGAATCTTGATAACCGTGATTTGGATTTATCCAGTTCAGGCCCTACCTTGATAGAAGGAACCGGCTTGTTAACCGGCGCAGGAAAAGACGGCAACCTGTACGTTTGGAATACGAATAGCTTGGGCCATTACAATGCCACGGATGCGCAAGTGGTGCAAAAAATGCCGGGGCCGAATAATTATAAATATGTGTATAACGGCGTCGTGTTTTGGCGGCGCTCTAGCGAGCAGGGCGGCAGTCTGTTGTTTAATGTCTATAATAACAGCCCGATCTATTCTTTTGCCTTTAATAACCCTAAATTCAACCCCACGCCGGTATCGTCTTCCTCGGCAAGCAAAGCATTAAACTCGGGTATACGTAATTCGGTGGCGCTATCGGCGAATGGCGGCAATGCCGGAACCGGCATCGTCTGGGAATTGCAAAACAATTCAACGACCAATGTGAGCGTGCTGAGAGCATTGGACGCTACAAACCTCGGCAACGAGCTTTGGAACTCATCGACTTATTTGTCTGATAGCTTAGCTGGGGCGAACACTTATATACCGCCGACCATATCTAATGGAAAAGTTTATGCGCCTACCTTGAACAGCCAGTTGGTTGTATACGGACTAAAATCACAGCCCTTGACGATTTCTTCGGTCGCCAATCAAAATTCGGCGTTAAAAAGCAATGTTAGCTTGCAAATAAACGCCAGCGCGGGCGGCGATACACTGGTTTATGCCGCGACCGGTTTGCCCTCGGGTTTAAGCATTAACCCCACAACCGGGGTCATCAGCGGTACGCCTTCAGTGATTGGTGCATATTCGACGGTGGTGACGGTGACGGATAGAAATACTAATAAACAAGCTACTACCAGTTTTAGCTGGACTATTTCTCGTGGTATTATAAAGTCATAACTTAAACTTTAGGCTGTGACTTTAATTTCAAGTAAGAATCTATTCAAATTTTTAATGGGTTTAGTTAATGCTTTTAATCTGCGCAAAGTGTTTGACGGCCCGGATCAATAATCGGTTTGCTCTTAATAACTATTTCACGCCGAGCGTGGCGGTGGAAAATAGTCTACTCTTTTTTAAAAGAGCAAACCGTCCGTCAATTTTTCATAAGTAACTCTGATTACCTACAACCTTTAGTGAGACAAAAACACGGACGCGCTGAACAGAGTGGAAGCGCGTCAATTAAGTATAATCGCGTGAGTATGATCGCTGGCGAGTATTCGCGAATGGTGCGCTTCATCGCAAAATGTTACGATTTGATTATCCCGCGCAAAATGGTCCACGAAAATTTCATAGTGACTTGTCTGTTGGTATTGCTATCCGTTACCGTCACTACGATTAAATAATTACCAATCGCTGTCGGGGAACCGCTAATGAGTCCTGATTTAGGGTTAATTTTTAAACCCGCGGGCAAACCGGTCGCGGCATAAGCCAGTGTATCGCCGCCCGCGCTGGCGTTTATTTGTAGGCTAACACCACTATTTAACGCCGCAGTTTGATTGGCGAGCTGAGTAACCGAAAATAATTGAGATTTTAATCCGTATACAACCAATTGACTGTCCAAGGTGGGCGCATAGACTTTGCCGTTGGATACGGTCGGCGGTATATAGGTAGTCCCCCCTTGCAGATTATCGGATAGATAAGTTGATGAATTCCAAAGCTCGTTACCCAGATTCTCGGCGTCCATCGCTCTCAGTACGCTGGCATTGGTGATGGCGTTGTTTTGCAATTCCCAGATGATGCCGGTTCCGGGATTGCCGCCATTCGCCGATAGCGCTACCGAATTATGTTTGCCGGAGTTAATGGCTTCGCTTACCGAGGAAGATGATACCGGCGTGGGGTTCAATTTTGGGTTATTAAAGACTAAGGAGAAGATTGGGCTGTTATTATAAACATTAAACAATAGGCTGCCGCCTTGTTCTGTAGTGCGCCGCCAAAATACGACGCCATTCATTACTCTTTGGTTATTGTTTGGCGCCGGCATTTTTTGCACCACTTGCGCATCCGTGGCGTTGTAATGGCCCAAGTTATTCGTATTCCAAACATATAGGTTGCCGTCTTTTCCTGCGCCGGTTAATAAACCGGTTCCTTCTATCAAGGTTGGGCCGGAGCTAGATAAATCCATATCATTGTTATCGAGATTTGCCCAGGCGCCGGGAGTAAACCAGTCTATCAAATTCAATTTTGAATCCAGCTTCAGCAGACTTTCGCTGAAATTGCCTGTGCCGTCGTAACCGTTTGCCGCCGCTTTATAATTGATAGGATTATAGGTATTACCCACAAATAAATAAATATAACCATTGTCGTCCACTACCGGCGCGCGTCCGGCTTGCCATATGCCGCCGCCGACGGCAGGCGGAGAGATAATGGAGGCGAAAGCCGCGGTCGGTTGCAGGGTGGCGGCGTTATATGACAAAACCCAACCGTTGTAGCTGATACCGGGACCTTCGTTTGATGTACTGAAGCAAATAATCACTTGCCCATTGGCCAGAGCCAGCCCAGCATGCGATTTTAAATTTTGGCTGCCGCTTAGATTGGAAAAATTCAATGTGTGGCCGTTAGCTGTATAAGTACCGGACAAAACCGCCGGGCCATTGAATTTTTCGGCGCCGGTGGACAAATCCAGCGCATGCAATTTGAATTCACGCGTGATTAGGGAAGTATCCCGCGCCACCACGTAGAGTGTATTTGTGGCCGGATCAATGACCGGCGTACTCTCGATTGACCATTTGACGCCGGGCGTGGCGGCGGCAAAATGGTCCACCCAAAGCGGAGGGCCGGATTGATCAGCGTCATAAGCATAAACCGAACCGCCGGTAGTGGAAATATAAACCACATTATGCAAGACATTTTTGACGCTGACGCCGGGCGCATACAAGGTTTGAGTTACGATGGGATTGTCCACCGGCAAAGAAAACAGCAAACCGAATTCGGAATAATTGACATTGGATGTATTCAATATTGTTTCATTGAGATTGGCGCCGGTACGATAATGATCGTTACGGCTCTCATAGAATGGCGCTGGGTTGGCTATAACAAGCGGAATATTAGCCAGCAAGCTTATCACTGCGCCGGTTGATAATAAGATTGGGTATTTTTTTTTAACTTTATTGGCAAGCCGCTGCATATTGATGGTCCATGATTAATAGAATAGGATAGAATTTTGGTATTTTAAACTATTCTTTTTTAGCATATCTCAAGAAGAGATTTGCGTAAAAAAGCACACCTAAATCCAAGTGTTTTTTTTAAAAATAATAATTAAAAATATAATATAAGAGCTTATGCATAAGTTTTACGGTATTTAAATATTTAAAGTCAATGGCTTATTATGTTGTAATGCCTGATTTATTATGCATAAGTACTTAAGTTCTTTCAAAACTTGCAGACTTTTAGAGCGGCCAAGCGCTGGTTGTTAGTCTGTATAATCGATTAAGGCGTTTAATGAAGTATTATTGTGACTATTCAGCGTAGGAAGGGTGGTATTGATGTTCAAGAACCTCTGATTTAATCAGTTTTTCAAGCAAACATTGGTGTCAAGTTTTTTATTTAAAAAGCACTGAGTTTTGAAGCAACGAATTAATCAGAGGTTCCTTTGGTGTTGAAAAATCATGCTGAATAATTACAAAGTATTTACATTAAGATTGAGCATTGCGAACTGCATTATTGAATCGCCAGTCACAAGCATCTGAGCAAACTGTGCTGTATTCCGACCGAATCTCTATTCGATTCGGACGGGATACAGCGGTTGACGGAAATAAAAAGCGAACCCTATGCGGCGATAGTTTTGGTCGCGGAAGATTTTTGCGATTTAGTCCACAGTCCAAGCAGGCTTAAGCCGGACAACATCATCAGCCATTCATCCGCTTCAGGGGTTGGCGCCGGGTCGGAATAAACAATATGATGTTCGTCATGAGAAAAGCTGTAGTAGCTAGCGTCGTTGTTAACGCTAATTTGATTGGTAGTTGGGTCCACGCCGGGAAAGAAGTGTTCGGTATTGGTGCCGCCCACGCAGGAGCCCGAGCTTGTGCAGGATTTGGTGGCCCAGTCAATATTGCCGCCTTGAATGTTGATGTCCACTGAGCCCGGGATTGCAAAGCCGGTGGGGTCGGTGGCGACAACTTGACCGTTTTGAAGGGTATCCACGATTTTACCGCCGAAATACAGGCTAACATTGAAGTTAAGGTAGGCGTCGTAAGTACCTCCCGTCACCTGGCCGGAAGTATCGGTATGAACGGCGGTTATCGCCATGGTATTCGGGTCTAGGAGCGTACCGTTCACGTTTGCGGCCGGATCGCCGGGTTGAGCGTCTTGACGATCAAGCACGGCGTAAACATAACCTGTTTGGCCGTTGATAGTAAATTCCTGCGTGCTTTGCAGTTGCACGGTTTGGACTTGTATCGCCGTCGAGAAAGTGGTTCCAACCGCGTTAGGTATGGCTGAATCCAGACGTTCGACGATGGTGTCTGCTTGACCGTAATTGATTCCGCCCGTCGTGCCGATGGGTACGCCTTGCAGATCAATGGATAGCGGCGAGGTTATGCCCAGTGACGGGTTTGAGTAGCTTATGTAAGTACCCGCGCCAGTGGTCATGTAATCGAAAGCCGGACCCGCGGAAGGGTAGCTGGTCTGAAAGGAGGAGAAATCCACCTGGCCATGGTTGCTGTAGAACGCCTCTTGAGCCGTGCTGATTGTGCCGATATCTATGCTTTGGTTATTAGCGGCGTCGTACAAATAAACTTCACTGGCGGCGGTGCTGGTGAATGGGTTGATACCGGTATCCGAAATCGCGGGAAACACATTGGTGTTAGCGTTGCCATTGACGATATTGCTATCATTGGCGGGATTGCTGCCATTAGTATTGGCGCTAACATTCAACGGATTGATATTATATAAATAATCGCCGGCGGGCAAATTTGGCAAACTAATATCGACATATTGTCCAAATTGGCTAGTCGCGGGAAAAGTGCCGTTGCCATAGTTGGAGGTAATCGTGCCTAGACTAGACGGGGTGCCGACATATTCGCCGCCGTTTACCAGATTCGCGATATCGCCTGCGTAGACATTGGTGCCGGCGCCGGAAATACCGGTATTTGTCCATGCCCCCGCGTCATACACCTGATAATTGGAGGAGTAGGCGCTTTGCCCGCCCAGGTCTAGATTGTTTATCACGGTATCGACCACGTTTGGATTAGAGTCCAAAGTGGTGCTAATCTGCGCGTTTGTATCTTCCAAAATAGGGGTTTGCAGTATGTCCCCGGCATTCAGAGATATGCCGCCCAGATTGATATCCTGGTTAACGGTAATGTCGAACTCGCCCAGCGCGGTCGAAGTTGTGCTGCCGTTTGGAGGGTATGATATTTCGGCCAGGGCCGGTTGCATGGATAAGCCGGACGCTAGCGACGCAGTTATCAGCGCCTTGCCGGTTTTAAACGAAAATTTCTGTTTCATGACTTTCCTTTTAAGTTGTTAAGCATAGGTAGGCGAAAAAAATTTTTTACATTGAGTTTATTGAGCTTGCAGTTTTCCTTTTACTGAGGCTAACCGTATTAAAATCTGGCAGCGGCCAAAAGTTTTATTCCATTCGCCCTCAGTTTGGAATGCTAATCGAATCAGGTGTAATTTGCAAATATTTCTACATCACTAAATGGTAGGAATTAATTTCATTTAAAAAAACTAATTTAATCAATTAAATAGCGCGGTTGACTGGTTTTTGTCTTTAAATGAGGGAGATATATTGCTCTACAGATTGGCAATCTAAAATTACCTACTGAATTACTCAGTTTTTGATTGTTGTTCTATAAATGTTGCAAATAGAATAAAAAAACCCATAACTGTTTCTTGAAACCAACTGCTTAGTAACTATGAGTGGTGGGTAATAGCGGATGCAATAGGATTTCGGCTACCCATTTAAGTTGGGATGACTTTAAAGCGACCAAGCGTTTGAGGTCTTGGCGGGGCGGGGAAGGCTAGGAGCGAGGACGGGTTCACGGCGTCTTGCGGATAGCTTCCCTCCGTTGCTAAGACTGTATAGGCAACCCACAACCCAGGCCGTGAATCCATGAAAAAAGATAAACGGTCCCGGCTTAAACAGGTAGCTAAGATTTCTTGCAATTTTCTCTTATAATAGACTACTTTTCCGGCGTCTTCGCCGCCATGAACGTTTGATTAGCGTGCATTAACATGAGAATGACTTCGCAAGAATTTTTGGCTTGGGAATCCAAGACCATTACCCTGTTAGCCATGTCCGGGGCGGGCAAGACCACTTTGTCCAATAAATTGCCCAAGGATAAATGGTTTCATTATTCAGGCGATTATCGCATCGGCACCAAATATTTGGAGGAGCCGATCTTGGACAATATCAAGCAGCAAGCCATGAAGGTGCCCTTCCTGCGCGAGCTGTTGAAATCTGATTCAATTTATATCCGCAGCAATATCACGGTAGACAATTTGGCTCCGGTGTCCAGTTTTCTGGGGAAATTGGGCAATCCGGCCTTGGGTGGTTTGCCGTTGGAGGAGTTCAAACGGCGGCAAGCCTTGCACCGGCAGGCGGAAATCGCCGCCATGAACGATGTGCCAAGCTTTATCCGCAAGGCGGAGACGATTTACGGGTACAAGCATTTTATCAATGACGCCGGCGGCAGCGTGTGCGAGCTGGACGACCCGCAAGTGCTGGAAACCTTGGCGCGGCATACCGTGTTGGTGTATATCGAGATTCCGGAGTCGTTGCGGGCGACCATCGTGGAGCGGGCCAAATCCGATCCTAAGCCATTATATTACCGGGAAGCGTTCGTAGACGAAAAACTTGCCGAATTTTTAGCGTTCAAGGGACTGGCTAGCGCCGAGGAAATGGCTCCGGACGAATTCGTTTCCTGGGTGTTTCCGGCTTTGTATGCATCACGCTTGCCGCGTTATGAAAAAATCGCCCGCGACTACGGTTATACCGTTAGCGCGGAGGATGCCGCCCAAGTCAACAATGAGGACGATTTCATTCAATTGATCGCCCGCGCTATGTCAGAACACTCGAATTAAGCCGCATGCCATTAATCGCTACTACTGATTTACCCACTTTCCGCCGTTTGCGAGAAGAGGGAGAAGAAATTCTGACTCCGGAACGCGCCGCGCATCAGAATATCCGCGAGCTGCATATCGGCTTGATCAATCTGATGCCTGACGCCGCGTTGGAGGCCACGGAACGTCAATTTTTGCGTTTGGTCGGCGCCTGCAATCAAATCGTGCAATTTCATGTGCATTTGTTTACGCTGGACGGTTTGCCGCGCGGTCCGGAGATGGCCGAGCATATTGAAAAATATTACGAACCTTTTGATAAAATCCGCCGCGAAGGCTTGGATGCGTTGATTATCAGCGGGGCCAACGTGTCGCAACCGCATTTGCAAATGGAAGCGTTTTGGCGGCCGCTGACGGAAGTTATCGCCTGGGCGAAGGAGAGCGTGACCTCGACTTTATGCTCTTGTTTGGCCACGCACGCCTTGATTCAATATTGTTACGGGGTGGAGCGTTCTCGCTTGCCGGATAAGCGCTGGGGCGTGTTCAGTCACAAAGTGGTGGATCGTTCGCACCCTTTGACCTCGGACATTAATACCCGTTTCGACGTGCCGCATTCGCGTTATAACGGAATATACCGCGAGGATATGGAGCGTTTGGGGTTAAAGGTGTTGGCGGTCAGCAAGGAGGCCGATGTGCATTTGGCGGTGAGTCCGGACGGTTTTCGGGTGGTGTTTTTTCAGGGGCATCCGGAGTACGACGCCATCAGTTTGTTAAAGGAATACAAGCGCGAGGTGGTGCGCTTTTACCGCAATCAACGCACGGATTATCCGCCGTTTCCGGAAAATTATTTTAATGCCGAGGCGCGGGAGATTTTGAACGAATACCGGTCGCTGGTAACGGAGGCGAAAATCAGCGGCGCGCCTTTGCAGCCGATGCCGGAGGAGCGGATTATCGAGGATTTGGATAATACCTGGCGCGATTCGGCCAAGGCGGTGTTCAACAATTGGCTGGGCAAGGTGTATCAGATTACCGACGATGACCGGCGCAGGCCGTTCATGCCGGGGGTGGATCCGGAAAATCCGTTGGGGTTATAATCAGTTCAAGATCGATTCTCGACTGATTTACATTTATAACGACGCATTCCTATCCAATAGTGAATAAATCATGTCCTGGCAGCCAACGCATCCACCAAGTAGCCGCCAATACAAGTCGTCATGCCGGCGAGCGGCGGTGGGCAGGATATGTGACCGGAGGCTGGCGCATATTGCTACCGGCGGCGTAAGGCCTTGGTATTAAAATGGCCGCCTTGATGGCGATAAATATTGCAAACAATAATTTTAACGACAAGTTACGAATGAAGGTAATTGAAGTAAAATTACATAGCCGGACTTTATGGGTGCTTAAAAAATTTGTGCGGCAAATTGTCGCATGCAATGGTAATTATTGCGTTGTGGAGCGGACATCATAATCACTATAGACTATACTGGCGAACATGGCTGCACAAAACGTATTTGCAATTTTTGGAGCGTCTCAACCAGGAGATTTGGATTCATTGGTTGAGTCCACGTTTAGCGACGAGGCGCGTAAAATCATTTCAGGTCAATGGCTGGTGCGTACAGAAGCTAATCAAGCATTTGAAGTATATAACAAATTGTTTGAAACACATGAGCCGGTTCGTTGCATCATAGTTCCTGCGGAAGGTTACTATGGATTTCACGATAAAGCAGTATGGGGATGGATAGAGGCCGCAAAAAATGGCTGAAAACTCTATGGAAAATGGTTCTACTCCTGATGTCACCCCAAGTTTAACTCATCCATTTAAAGCGTACATTGATGGGACTATAGATGACGTCGTAGATCGTAAAATTTCCGGCGGCGGCAACGGAGGCAATATGTCCGAGATCGAAAAAAGGGTGCGCGCGCTCGAAAACGATATTGCGGTCATCAAGTCGAATTATGCCACAAAAACAGATATTAGCGACCTAAAGGTATATTTTTCCAACGAATTGCACAGTCAAACAAGATGGTTCGTTGGTGCAATCTTCACTTTTTTTGGATTGTTAATTGCCGCATGGAAATTGATTCCGGACAACAAGGATGCCACCCACGCCCCAACACCGATTGTCCGCGTTACTCCCGGCACGGGCGCCGATAATGCGGCCACCTTGCCACAACCTCCAACCAAACAATAAAAGCTGCTCCATTTCCGAGGCGGCCTACTTCATACTAAACCGCGCCGTTGCGTCCACCTTTGTCCTCTTTGGTTTGCAAATGCTCCGCCGAGTCCCACGCTTTTAAATTAATAGTCATTTTATTATTTTACTAATTTCATCGATTTTTAGAGCGTATGGTTTTGGTTAGGCCTCTGTTTAATTAACCTTTGCATCAAGCGACTCCCAGCGCTGGTAGGCGTTGGTGAGTTCGGTTTCGGTTTGTTGCAGGGCGGCTAGGGCGGCGGCGACGGTTTCCGGGCTTTGTTTGTAGAATGCGGGGCTGTTGATGGCCGCGTTTTGTTGCTCTAGGCTTTGCTCCAGGGTTTCGATGCGGGCGGGCAGTTGTTCAAATTCGCGTTGTTCGTTGAAGCTGAGTTTTTTCTGGCCGGCGTTTTTCGGTTTTTCCTTTTTGCTGGGTTCAGCCACGGGTTTCGCGGTTTCCGCCGCAGCCGCAGCAGGGGCGCGGGAGGCTTGGGCTTGCCAATCGGCGTAGCCGCCTATGTATTCCTCTATTTTGCCGTCGCCGGCGAACACCAGTACGTTGGTGACTACGTTGTCCAAAAAGGCGCGGTCATGGCTGACCAGCAGGAGGGAGCCGCTGAAGTTGACCAGTTTTTCTTCCAGAATTTCCAGAGTCTCTAAATCCAAATCGTTGGTCGGTTCGTCCATGACAATGAGATTGGCCGGTTTGGTGAACAAGCGGGCCAGCAGCAGCCGGTTTTTTTCGCCGCCGGACAGGCTTTTGACCGGGGAGCGGGCGCGGGCCGGGGCGAACAGAAAATCGGCCAGGTAGGACATGACGTGGCGTTTGCCGTCGCCGACGTCTATGAATTCGCCGCCGTCCAGCACGCTGTCGGCGACGGTGGCTTCCGGGTCTAGTTGTTCGCGGAGTTGGTCAAAGTAGGCGATTTGCAAATTCGGCCCTAGTTCTACTTCCCCACGGGTGGGTATAAGTTGGCCGAGCAGCAGTTTCAGCAGGGTGGATTTGCCCGCGCCGTTGGGGCCGAGTAAGCCGATTTTGTCGCCGCGTTCGATGATCGTGGAAAAATCCCGGATGATGGTTTTGTCGCCATAGGTGAAGCTGACGTTTTTGGCCTCAATTACTTTTTTGGCGGAATTGCCGGCGCGCTGGATGCTTAGTTTGGCCGAACCTTGCTGTTCTCGGCGCTCGGCGCGTTCGGCGCGCAAGGCCTTGAGGGCGCGTACCCGGCCTTCGTTACGGGTACGGCGCGCTTTGACGCCTTGCCTGATCCAGGCTTCTTCCTTGGCTAGTTTTTTGTCGAATTCGGCGTTTTGGTTGGCTTCGTCTTCCAGTACGGCGGCCTTGCGGCGCAGGTAATCCTGATAACCGCAAGCCCAACTGGTCAGTTTGCCGCGGTCAAGGTCTAGAATCCGGGTGGCCAGTTTTTGTAGAAACGCGCGGTCATGGGTTACGAATAGCACCGCGCCCTCGAAATTGAGGATTTGCTCTTCAAGCCAGCTAATGCTTTCAAAATCCAAGTGGTTGGTCGGCTCGTCCAGTAATAATACTTCCGGGTCGGTGACCAGCGCTCGCGCCAGGGCTACGCGGCGCTTCCAGCCCCCCGACAGGCTGGCGGCCATGGCGTCGGCCGGCAGTTGCAGTTTGTCCAGCACGGTTTCCACGCGTTGTTGCAGCAGCCAGCCTTGTTGCGATTCCAGTTGGTGCTGAATTTGGCCCAGTTCGGCCAGAAAAGCTTCGGAGGCTTCGCCGTTTTCCATGCGCGCCAGTCGTTGGTGATATTGCACGATTAGGTCGCCGAGTTGTCCGAGCCCGGCGGCCACGGCTTCATACACTGTGTGCGCCGGGTCCAGTTCCGGCGCTTGTTCCAGCCAGGCTAGCCTTAGGCCGGGCTGGCGCCAGATTTCGCCGTGGTCGGCGTAGATGTCGCCGGCGATGATTTTCATTAGCGTGGATTTACCTTCGCCGTTGCGGCCGAGTAGGCCGACGCGTTCGCCAGGGTCGAGTTGGAAACCGGCTTGGTCCAGCAACAGGTGCGTGCCGAAGGCGATGGAAACTTGGTTAAGGCGAATTAATGGCATACGGTTGGGCGAAGATGGCGTCTGAGCAGGTCCAGGGTAAGCGCCGCCGCTTGTTGTTGCAAGTGCGGCAAGCGGCCGAGCAGCCGGTGTTCGGCGTATTTGAATCCGCCGCCGGTTAGCAGGGCATTATACAAGACCAGGCCGGCGAGCGGCGCTGGCGTCTCGGGCGTTAACCGGTAACGTTGCAACAAGGCATAGTCGGCGGGATGGGCGCGTATGAAATTTTCCGCTTCAGCGCGCAGTATGGCGGCCGGGTCGCCGGGGGCGAGCTCCGGGCCGTGAATGTCGGCGCGCCGCAACCAGTTCCGGCCCCAGCATTGCTGGGCCAACAGGCCGTGACTTAGGCTTTCGGACAGGCTCAGGCTGGCGCGGCGGCGGTGTAATTCATCGCCCACGGCGTCAAGCAAGGAGCCGCCGGGTCGCTCCGGCGGTTCGTCGACGGCGTACACCGCGTCGCCGAGCAAGGCGGCGATTTGCGCCACCAGTTCGGTTTTACCGGCTTCGGGAAAATCGCGCGGCAGGCGTAGCTTGGCTTGCACTTCGTCCGGCGCGGCGCGGAAGCCGAGTTGCACGCGCGGCGGCAAGTGCAGTGTTTGCAAGCGCTGCTCCATGGCTGATTCGCCGAGGCCTACGCATCTTAAGGTGATGAAGCGGTCAGGGCTTAAGTTGAATTCGCGTTGCAAGCGCGCTTGCGCTTGGGTCTGGAACATGGCTTGCATTTCAGCCGGCACGCCGGGCAGGCAGATAAATAAACAGCGCCCGAGGCGCAGGCTATAGCCGGGCGCGGTACCGGTTGGATTGTCGATGCGCTCCGCGCCTTGCGGCAGCAGGGCTTGCTTGCGGTTGATTTCCGGCATGGCGCGACCGCGGCTCTGAAAATAGTCTTCGATGTTTCGGTACGCTTCCGGGTCGAATAGTAATTCGCGGCCGCTGGCGCGGCTAAGCGCCTCGGAGGTTAAATCGTCGCGGGTTGGTCCTAAGCCGCCGGTGCAGATGCAGCAATCGGCGCGGCCGGAAATTTCAGTGAACAAGGCGGCGAGTGCGTCTAGGTCGTCGCCGACGGCGGTGTGGCGGCTGACCTTGAGACCGAGTTGCAATAATTGTTGTGATAGCCAGGCGGCGTTAGTGTCGGCGATATGGCCGGCGATGAGTTCCTCGCCTTGGGAAAATATCTCCGCGACCGCGCTCATGGCGATTGATACCAATAGGGCAGGCTGAGCCAAGATGCGGCGGTGGTGACGGTGACGCCGTTGGCGTATAGGCTGCTGTTCAGGCGGTAACGGTCGCAAAGCACGATGCCGACTATCATGCTGGGCATGGCCAAATCCAAAATCGCGGCGGCTTTTTGCGCCGCTTCGAGTTGGCTGTAGCCGGCTAGAAAACGGGCGGTATACGGTTGCGCAAACAGCTTGATCAGAATGATGGGCAGTAGATGGCCTAGCACGGACGGGTGCAAGCCGCGCACGCTGAGCGCCATGCCGAGCGAGAATATCATGATTGGGGCCACGGCGGCGGAGCATTTGAGCAACATGCCGTCCAGCCATTCCGGACAAGGGGCGTTGCTCAGATTCAGGCTCACGGCCAGAAAAACGGCCCAAAACGGCGGCGTGTTCAGAAATGCAAGCGGGTGGCGGCGATTTTCGTCGCTGGCGTCTCCGTAATGCCGCGCTAGCATCACGCCGATGGTATACACCATGGGCGCGGTGGCGAATAGGTCGATTTGAATCACCACGGAACGCGACCATGCGCCAAAGGTTTGTTCCAGCACCGGCAAGCCGAGGTAGGTGACGTTAGGAAAGGCGGCGGCCAGTAACATGGCTCCGGCGGTGGGTTTGTCGCAGCGCCATATTTTAGTCAGCACCCAAGCGCAAAGGAGGCAGACTGCGATGCTGACGCAGCCCAAGGCGCTATATTGCAGGGAGCTCCAGCCTATGTCCGCATGCCACAGCACTTGCAGGATCATGGCGGGCAGAAAAAAGTAGTAGACTGCCGAAGTTAGCGCCAGACGCGCTTGTTGCGCGGAAAGCCCGTTCGGGGCGAACACGCCCCATAGCGCGCCGCAAAGCATGATCGCTGTCATTTGCAGCAAGGTGTTTTGCATGCGTCTGATTTGTTAGGGCTTGGGGTTATACGACTTGGTTATATTCCGGTATGTTATAATGAACTAAAAATTGTCTGATTTCTATAATTTTTTGCGGGTCCAGGCTTGAGGTGCGGTCGAATTGATGGCAAATGCCGCCTCTGAACCCTAGATAATCGGCGTTTAGCGGCAATAATTCCGGTAGGTGGCTGATATTCAAAGAGCCTGCTAAACCGGTGAGTAGGCCGGCCCGGCGGCTGAGATAAATAAAGTTTTTCAATTCTGAGATGCTGCAAACCTCGGTTAGCGAGCCATGGCTTTTATCGCGCGTGTCCAGCATGATGCCGCGAACGCCCGCCGCCGCTAGTTTGGGAATAAAATTGAAATCCGGTTTACAATCCGCGAACATAACCACTACTAAATCAGGGTCTTTGCCGGCGAATGGAATGATGGCTTGCAGGCATGCGTTCCAATCCCCTTCTGGAAAGAAGCCGATTTTGATGTAATCCACGCCGGTGTAAAACATTTTTTGCACTTCGTTCAACAGAATTTCCGGCGACATCGGCAGATCGCCGACGGTGGCGCTGACTAAGCTGGAAGGTTTTAATTGTTTAACTATGGATTTTACCTCGCCCCAATTTAGTGCGCCTAATGCGCCCAAATTGGGTTGTTTAAGGTCTATAATATCCACGTTAAGCTTTTCCGCCTGTAGGGCTTCTTGTAGGTTGCTTACGCTTGCGAGTATGGAACTCATGGGGATGTGACTCCTAGTTACTGCGGTAGTGTTCGATTAATTCCATAAGCCAACTCCAGGCCTGCCATTCGCGTTCGCCGGCGGTTTTTTCCAGCCCTATGCGCAGATACTCGAGTTCGCTATTTATTTTATCCCACGGCAGCCGGCCAAGGCGGCTGACCAGGATGGCGGCTTCCAGCACGGAATGTTGCGCGCGGTTGAAACCTTGAAACGGTGCGTGGTTGACGTTATGAATCGGTATGCAAATCAAGCGCGGACGAACCGGGTCGTCTTCAACTTGCCGCAACTCCAATTCAGCGTGGGCCAAGGCGGCGGAAAGAAAATAGCCCTTGATTTTTTCGGCGGGCGACAGCGGCCAGTCGCGGCGTCCGGTTAAACAACCGGCGAATATACGCACATCATCGCAATAATTGATGACAGCGGCCCGCGTCGCTAATAAATTGCTTAAGGTTAACGATGGCTTGAACGGCAGGATGGCAATACCGCCGCCGGCCTGTAAATGCACACCCATTGGCGCGATATGCGGCTTGCCGACGTCGTCAATAGTGGTGACTATGGTTTCTTGAATCATTACGCGGAGCGTGGGTCAAATTGGGCTAAAACCTCAAGAGCAAAATTTTATTAAAGAAGTCTCTTTCAAGTTTAAGCTTGCGTATATAAAGTACAGCGCCGATAAAGTTCTCGAACGGGTTGTACATATACAAAATTAGGTTTTCAAAGCCTTAGGCTAAATAAACCATTATATGTTTTTAAGAGAATGAATCAAGATTCAACTATAAAAAAATTGTCGGATTGACAGCTATTTTTTGTGGAGCTAGAAAAAAATTCTTTTAAATTTTCAGTAAATTTAATACAATAGAAGGCTTTTTGAGGCTTAAGCTTCATTTCCTTGCTTCACCGCGTTTGGCGCGCGGGAGGCTGTTCTAAACCGTAAGGAGAAGTCATGCGACATTACGAAATCGTCTTCCTGGTACACCCTGATCAAAGCGCTCAGGTTCCGGCCATGGTTGAGCGTTATAAAACCACCATACAAGAGGCCAATGGCACGATCCACCGGCTTGAGGATTGGGGCCGCCGGCATTTGGCATACCCTATCAAAAAAATTCACAAAGCGCATTACGTGCTGATGAACATTGAATGCGACAATGACACTCTGGCTGAGCTGGAGAGCAGTTTCCGGTTTAACGACGCGGTGTTGCGCAGTTTGACGCTATTGAAAAATGAAGCGGTCAGCGCGCCGTCCCCTATCGCCTTGAGCGGTAACGACGGCCAAAAACCCGCCGCGCGGGCCAAGGAAGAGTCCGACGAGGATGCCGAGGAAACCGAAAGCGTGGATGGGCCGGCCGCGGCGCCTGCCGAAGCGGTTAGCGAATAATTTAAACCCGAATATTTTAAACCCTATTTTAAAGGGGAGAAGCAGAATTTTATGGCGCGTAATAACATTAGACGTAAAAAAGGTTGCCGTTTCAGCGGCGAGGATGCGGTAGTCATCGATTATAAAGATATCGATCTGCTGAGCGAGTACATTACCGAAACCGGAAAAATTATACCGAGCCGCATTACCGGAGCAAGCGCCAAATACCAACGGCAATTGACCTCCGCGATTAAGCAAGCCCGATTTCTTGCCCTGTTGCCGTTTTGCGACGCGCATAAATAAGCAAGACGCGGCTGGCTGGCTGAGGAGATTAGGGTGCGGTTTTTGGCTGCTTATATCATGCAAGGCCGTTTGCAGGCGATGACGGTGGCGTCGACGTTGGCATTATTGTCTTTGTTGTTTCCTCCGTTCAGCATGGTCAGCGCCGCCACGGTAGCCCTGGTAGGTTTGCGCTTGGGCGCCAAGGAAGGGCTTTACGTGTTGCTTTGCAGTTGCTTGGCGGCAGGTGTGTTGAGCCAGGTGTTGCTCGGCGACATGATGTTCGCCTTGGCTTACGCGAGTGTGCTGTGGTTGCCGGTATGGGTGATCGCCATCATTTTGCGCGAGGGGCGGCGTCCGGAAGTGGCGATGGAGGCTGCGGTTGCGTTGGGCATGCTGATGGTATTGGGCTTTTTTTGGCTACAACCCGACCCTGCCGAATATTGGCGCGGCATCATGATGCAAATGTTTCAGCCGATGCTGGATTCGCAGCCGGATATGCCGCAAGACGTAGTGCAAAGCTCCGTGCGGGCGGCGGCGGTTTACGTGACCGGCGGCGTGGCGGCGGGTAGCGCCTTAGGGTTAATAATGGGCGTGCTTTTGGCGCGTTGGTGGCAATCCGACTTATATAACCCCGGCGGATTCCGCACGGAGTTTTTAGCCTTGCGCCCGCATCGAAATTGGGCCTACGCTTGGTTGGCGCTGGCGGCGGTTGGTTATGCCGCCCCAGGCGTTACTGGGGAAATTAGCTTGAATTTGCTGGTGGTTTTGTCGGTGTTGTATTTGCTCACCGGCGTGGCGGTGCTGCACAGTTTATTCGCTGGCGGCAAAAACGCACAGGTTTGGCTGGCCGTGTTTTACATTACATTGTTTACTATTCCGCATGTCATGCCCATTGTTGCATTTAGCGGCTTGGCTGACGCCTGGCTGGATTTGCGGAATAAATTTAAATTTGATAGAGGTAATTAGAGATGGAAGTTATTCTTCTGGAAAAAACCGCTAACCTTGGCAACTTAGGAGATAAGGTTTCGGTCAAGCCGGGTTACGGCAGAAATTTTTTAATCCCGCAAGGCAAGGCGGCGTTGGCGACTCCAGCCAAAATTAAAGAGTTTGAGGAACGCCGCGCCGATTTGGAGAAGCAAGCGGCGGATAAATTGGCTGCCGCGCAGGCGCGGGCCGAGGCTTTGAAAGCGTTGACCGTGTCGATTGCGCATAAATCCGGCGACGAAGGCCGGTTGTTCGGTTCCGTAGGCACGCATACCATCGCCGATGCGGTTACTGCCGCCGGGGTTAGCGTGGAAAAACACGAAGTGCGTTTACCTAAGGGTGTTATTCGGGTTGTCGGTGAATACGAGATCGATTTTAATTTGCATACCGATGTTGTGGTAACCCTGCCGATTAAAATTGTCGCGGAATAAGCGGTCATGATTATCGTAACCGGGGGCGCCGGGTTTATCGGCGGCAATTTGACGCTGGCCCTGAACGCTCGCGGTTATGATGATATATGGGTGGTGGATAATCTGCAAAACGGTATTAAATACCGTAATCTGTTAGAGTGTCGCATCGCCGATTATTTGGATAAGCACGAATTTTTGCGCCGCCTGCAACAAGGCGATTTGCCTGTTACGACTATTGAGGCGGTGTTTCATCAAGGCGCGTGCTCCACCACGACTGAGTGGGACGGGCGTTATATGATGGAGAATAATTACGAATATAGTAAAATTCTTTATCATTTTTGTCAGCGGCATAAAATACCTTTTATTTACGCTTCCAGCGCCGCGGTTTACGGCGGCGGCAAGCGTTTCGCCGAAGAATTGGCATGTGAATCGCCGTTGAACGTTTACGGTTATTCTAAGTTTCAGTTTGATCAATACGTGCGCCGGCATCAAAACGAGCAGACGGCGCAAGTGGTGGGCTTGCGCTATTTTAATGTCTACGGGCCGCGCGAAGCGCATAAAGGCGCCATGGCTAGCGTGGCGTTTCATTTGCATAATCAGTTATTGCAAACCGGGGCGGTGAAATTATTTTCCGGTTGCGATGGTTATGCCGACGGCGAGCAACGCCGTGATTTTGTTTATGTCGGTGATGTGGTGGACGTCAATTTATGGTTTTTGGATCATCCGGGCGTTTCAGGCATTTTCAATGCCGGCACCGGGCGTAGCCAAACCTTTAACGATGTGGCGCGGGCGGTGTTGGCCTATCACCAGCGCGGCGAGTTGCAGTATATTCCTTTCCCAGAGCACCTTAAGGGTTGCTATCAAAGTTTTACCGAGGCGGATTTAAGCCAGTTGCGCGCCGCCGGCTGTGATGTCGAATTTAAAACCGTTGAGCAGGGCGTGCCGCTTTATTTGGGGTGGCTGGGTGGTTAGGGCAAATTTTATTGGAACGCTTAAACTGCTTGTGACATAATGCGCTGCATTATGTTAAACCTGAATCCGTGTTAAATTCACGCAAAACGGCCACAAGCATATGATAAATAAGTTATAATACAGCTTTGCGCTATTCACCCATTTTGACTATGGCACGTTTTAAGCTTAAAGAATCCAAGAAGGAACTAACCTCCTATGCG
>CAIYSZ010000020.1 GCA_903928965.1 uncultured Pseudomonadota bacterium | reverse complement strand
TGATTTTTGTTGCCGAAATTTGCCTACAAAATGCCTACAAAAAACTTCGAACACAAAAAAAGGGCTTACAATTTTTTGTAAGCCCTTGATATTTTGGCTCCCCCGGACGGGCTCGAACCGCCGACCTAGTGATTAACAGTCCATTAAAATCAATCACCCAAAAAACAACACAACAAACAATAACAATTAAATCAAGCGACTAACCTTACCGCCTTGTTCCTGTTTGTTGCCAAATTCTATCACTTTTTACCGCCAAGTGTCCCGCTAGTGTCCCATGGGACACTCGGTATTTAACCCCGGCGTTATGGACTGATGCGGTTTTTCAGGTAATTTTGAATATCCACCGCCTTTACCCACAGCGGGCCGTTTTCCTTGAAGTTACGATATTCAAACTTTTCTGCGCCTATGATCTCCCTCAGTTTAGTCGTAGTCGTGCCTAGCAACTTGGCGGCGGTCGCCATGGAATAATAGGTCTCGCCTTCAAATTTCATCACGGTCTTGGTCGCCATGTCTTGATTATCCTATGCTGCTGTAAGTTATGCGCTAATTCACCAAAATCGTTGCAAACATTTTATGCAAATACGCTTGTCCGTCTTGCATAAACAACACATTACGCGCCTCAAGCTCCGCTTGTTCAACATGCACGTTTAACAGCTTATTAAACGGGGTTGGGGAGAGGATAAATGCGCTTAAACTCAATCTTGGATCGCCCAATCCCGGCTCCAAGGTTTTTATTTCTTGATATAGGCCCAGCTTGGGATCATTCAAGTTAATTTGCCGCAAGCCCTTGGGGTCAATAAAACTCAGCCATTGCCGGTCGGTTTCGGTATCCACCAGCCACAGCAAAAAATCCGGATAAAAATTACCCGCCAACGCAAATCCCAAGCCTTTAGCTTTGTTATTGGCGTTCCGCAACAAATACAGATTAAGCTTGCTCAAAGTTTTCCGGCCTGCCGCCGAGAGATAAAATTGTTCCAGATCGCGCACAAATTGCACTTCGCTTGGCGCGCCAAATGACAACGGCCGCATTTTCAACGGCAAGACGCCGTTATTTAATGACGCGCCGTCGTCGCTGGCGAACAAGGGATAGTACAAATGCGGCGGAAAGCAGATCGCCACCAGTTGATCCGCCCGCCACTGACCCGCTTCGCCCAGTTTGCCGCTGGCGACCAAGGTTTGCAATTGTTTAATTTTATGCTCAAACTCCAGGCCGCTATCGCTGTTTTCAATATCGAAATGGTATTCCTTGAGCAAAATTTCATCGTCCTCGTTGATGGTGACCACCTCGTAAAACTGACCTTCATACGCCGCCTTCAGGGTTTGGTAAAAACGCTCGGTATAATCCAGCAACAAACGGATCAAAATATCTTCTTGCTTACGAATATCAGCGATGGCATGAATTTCTAATTCGGATTTAGGCAAATACAAGGTGTACCAATACGATTCCGCCAAACAAAAAGTCTGTAATCGCGCCCGCTCCAAGCGTAGATTGCTCCAAGCGCGAAACTGCTTAAATTCCTGCACCGCCAAATAAATACGGTCAAAATCGAACAACACCATCATGGTGGGGTGTAGTTTTGCGCTGTGGCGCACGGATTGCTCAGGTTTACCGCCAGCCCCGCCAGCGCTGGTCAAGGCTTCCAATTTTGGATACAAATCCAACGTCACATGCGCCGGTTTGATTTTTCCGGCAAATTCGCAGGGCGTCTCATACAGCCAAGGGTAATGGCTGCGTTTAAAGCCTTTGATCTGATTGTCCTGGTAACCGTCTTTCAGCGCCAAGGTTTTTAACGGCGCGCCGGGCAAATTAGTCCGGGTTTTAAAATCCAGTTCAATGATTTCATCGCTGGTGGTAACACCTTCTTCCTGCAAATACTCCTTGAACGCCGCCATATACCCGGCGTTGACGCCAAAAATATTCAGTGTTTCCAAGCGATCCAGATGTAAGCCCTTGGGGCGCTGTCCCGGCGTGCTGCGTTTTAACGAATACTCTTTACCCTTCAGACGCACGCCGCGCCCAAACAACTGAATAATCTGCGAGCCTTCGCCCTTGCCCATGTTCAGCAATCCCATGGTGGAAACCCGCCAACTGCTCCAGCCCTCGGTAAATTTCCGGGAACCGATCAACACATGCAAACGGCTATCCTTGTCATTTAATCGTCCGAAAATCGAAGCGCCGAATTCATCGGCTTCGGTATCGAATGCGCGTTCTTTTTGTGCTTCCTTAAAAAAGCCGGCATCGTCGCCGATATTGATTAAACCAAACGGCTCTCCAGCACCCACCCGCAACAACAGCTCGCCCTTGCTGTTTTTCAGATTCACCAGTTTCAAGCGTTGCGCGGAATCGGCGTTGAACAAGGTTTTTAAAATATCCGCATAAACTTCATCGGCGCTAAAGTGCAGCAAGGGGGTAAAACGACTCTTGAAAATGTCGTTGCCCTTGCCGTCCAACAAACGCGCCGCGCCGGATAATAAATCGCGCAACCAGAGCCGGGTTTTTTCGCCATCTTGAATAAAGCCGCCTAGAAAACGCGCGACCGTCAAAATATCCGAATCCTCGCCGCTGACGGTATTGCCGACAAACACCCACAACGGTTTTTCAATATTAAAATCTGCTAAATTGTCACGATGCGCGCGCCATAAATACTGCTGCTGATAAAAACTCAACAAGCAGGCGGTAAAGTAAAGCCGAGCGGTTTCTTCCCGCCCGTAATCATCGTCCTTTAGATTCAGAATCAACGATTCCTTGCCGTAGCCATCCTCGTAAAAATACTTGTAGGAATAATCGAACAATATATTTTTGGCATATATCTCCCTAGTCGCCATGCCGCGGGCCTTAAGTTTCTCGGCGGCGGTCAACCGCAGTTGTGCTTTTTGCGACTCATCCAGCTTTTTCAGATTTTTGCTATTGAATAACAGCTTGGCCTTGGTTTTGAGGATTTCTTCCTCGGCGCGCGCCACGGTTAAGCCCTTGGCGACCGCCTGACCGAAGGTGGCGGAATATTCAAAGGCGAAGCCGCCGCGCACCAAGGCTTCGCGCCGGTTCATCCAGGCCCCGCCGGCGGAGCCGGTTCCGCGATGGCCTTCGTCCACCAGCACCAAGTTATTGCCTTCAAAAGCCGCCACCGCCACGGTTTTATCACCCATTTCCTCGCCGAGCTTGTTAATGTCTATCACTTCCACCGCGCCGGAAAACATGGCGCGGCTAACCTTTTTATCAAACAAATGGCAATGGTCAAAACCGGACAGCTTCAGCTCCGCAAGATGCTGGCCGGACAAGCCTTCATTTGGCGTCAGCAAAATGATTTTATCCGGGTAAACATCGCGGCCATTTTGGAAATAATGCAGATATTGGCGAATATTCACATGCAACAACAAGGTCTTGCCGCTGCCGGTGGCGTTCCAGAACGCCAGCTTGTTTAGGTCGTCCGCTGCTATTTCTTGAAACCTAGCATCCGCTTCCTGCTCGCGGTTATAATCGCGCAAAGTCTGGTTTAGGCCGTCCAGCAACCGCTGGCGGCGGTTAAAATACCAATCCAGATATATTTCGGTGAACAACAGCGACAGGTACTGGAAATACTTCAGGTTTAGCGCCACGCCTTCCAACAGGTTTCGGCGTTCGGTAATCGCCCCCCAATGCCGGACAATATTCAGATCGTAGCGGCGCAAATCCGCTTGGCTAAGCTGCTCTAGGTCGAACAGATTATGTTGTAACGCATGAAAAAATCCGGTTTGACCATCCTCGGCCAACCCTTGATGCCGGTCTTCCCCCAGCCGCTGTTTCATCGCCGCCAACGTGCCGCCATGAAACAGGCCCAACATAAAGCGATTCAGCACCAATTCTTGATGAAAGCTGTGTTTACGGGGTTTGCCCTGTTTGCTCATTTATTTCAACCCTATTCTGTTTAGACTTGTCTAAAAAACTTACGGTGGCGCTTATATTTTGGTTTCAGGTTTACGATTAGCTCGTTTAATTAGCTTTCATTTGGCTCATTACTTATAATGTGTTAATAATATAATTTCATAAAAAACAATTGGTTGTGTTTGTGTTTTGCGTCAATTTGGTTCGCCGAATGGTTCGATTTGATTCGATTCGGTCAATTTTGAGCCAAATGCCAGCTAACGGCGTCTATTCGGCCAAGCGATAGCGGGAACCGTTTAGCTCGCCATTCTTAATCACTTGTCCTTGTTGCGTCATGGCCGCCAATGCCTTCTTTAGTTTTGAGCGACTGATTTCCGCGCCGATACGGCTCCCAATCTCGCCAATCTTAGAATTGGGATAACGATGCAAGTCTTCCCGAATCAATTCTTGTAATCTATACGGTTCAATGCGGCTGAGCGTGGTCGGCAATTTGATGTTGGAATCCCGTAATAAACTGGGTTCGACAAAATATTGGGTCGCCTTGGTTCTACCCATGGTCTTGATTAGCCCCGCGTTCACCAATCGTCCCAGCCAGGGCGCAAGCTGGCTGGCTGAATCGATTTCCAATAATTCCGCTAATTCCCGCGCTGTCACGCCTTCCGATAAGGCCAGCACGCCAAGCGTGATGCGTTCGCGCTGGGTAAGTTGGTAACGGCCTTCCACTTCTTCAATTAATCGCAATACATTGGGTTTCAAAATTCGGCGCTGAACCGTGACTCTAACCCAATCCGTTCCTTCCTCGGCAACCGGCGCCGGGCGTCCAGAGGAAAGCAGCAAATCGTAGAGTAAATCAAAACCGCTGCCTTCTTTTTCCATCAAGCCTATATCGTGAAACACTCGCGCCAAACCTTCATTACGGCGGCGGCTGGCATGCAGAATATTATGCGGAGTAACGCCTAACGGCAAACGGCCGGGGTTGACCACTTCAAGGCGATCGGGATGTAAATTAAGAAAAATATCCCCGCGTTGGGTATAAGGTCGATGCACGAGAGCATTGACCAATAATTCACGCACCACTTTTTCGTCAAACGCCGGAATTTGACGCCGAAACAACCCCTCGGCAACTTCATACGTCTCGCGAAAATCGGTTACTTCCGCCCAAACCGCGTCAATCAGTTCGATTGGCGACAGACTATAATCATCCCACAGCCATTTATTGATTTTTTGGCCCAACTCATCGTACTTTATGGCTTGCACCAGCGGCGCTGTTCCCAAGGCGCGGCGGTCGCTGGCGTTGCCTAATAATAAGACGCCAAGAAACGTCAACACCCCGCTTTCAGCCAAGGCGTAATGGTTTAATAATTCGTCGGCGGTTTTTTCCTTAACCGTATTTTTTACCCGATCCGAAGCGCGAATGGCGGTGACAAAAGCATTCAGTTTCCGCGCGTCCGCCTGATTGTGCGGCGTCTCGCCGCGCATGGTCTCCCAAGGTCTGCCAGGACGTTCATTGGCTAAACGCAATACGTCATCGCCGGTTACCGGTTGACAGGTATCGCTGACGCGAATGAAATAACGACCATCTTGAGTGGAAGCGACGTTAAGCGAACGGTCAATTAGCAATTCGATATATTGCGCGCCATTTTCCGTAGTGACAATGCGCGGCAAGACTTGCACATTCACCGTTAATTCGGCTATCCGTTTGCGCAATTTTTCCAGTAGTTCGGGGCAGATTTGCTGGCCCGGCGGCGGCAGGGCTTGACCGTCTTCAATGCCAATCAATAAACGTCCGCCTTGGCCATTGGCGAAACACACGCAATCCTTGGCCAACTCATCCCATTGCTTATTATTGCCGGTTAACGTTTTTAACGATTTGCGGTCGGCATATTGATCTTCCAGACTCATGGCGTGCAATCGCAAAGATTTATCACAAGGTCTCCACATCAAACATCCGGCGCAAAAACTCAGGCTCGATCTGGCGGATTTTCAGGCGTTTGGTCGCGCCGCCCTCGCTGGCCAGACTGGTGAACACGGTAGGGATGTTATGGTCGCCGTTAATATACACCACGTCGTACTCGCTATCCGCCGGGTTGAGCGCCAGCCGCTCGCACAAGCGATTCAGCGCCGCGTAATCCACCACGTCCAAATCGCGCCACAACACCAACGCGGTTTCGCCGCCGGGCAGCCAACCGCCGACCCAGGCGAAGCCTTGCGGAATATGCAAATCAATGTGCTTAACCTTAAGCCCGATTAAATAATTAAACGTCTCCACCAAATCCACCGCTTGCCGTTGATAAGCGCCCGCCGAATCGACGGCGATGTTTAACGAAAAGTCAAAGGGTTTACGGAAAGCGTCCACCGACAGCAGCGAACCCCGGCTTTCGATGTTTAGCATATAACGCAGCAAATAATCGTCTTGCGAGGTTTGCGGCAGGGAACGGATTAAGTCGGTTTGCCCTTGCTCGCGGCGCAGTTCCAGATTGTTTAGCGTGTCTTCGTAGCTTTCGATTTTTAACACCTTGAAGGCATGGGATATGCCGGTATGCGGCGCGGTGGGCTGGCCGTTTTTCCAGTCGGCGGAGTAGATTACTTTTTGGAGGCGGGGTTTAATTGCTGTATCAAAGTATTCACCTTGTTCTACAAGAATATATTTACGAGTGCCCTCGTCTAGCCGATTAAGCGAAATAACTGCATGACCAGTAGTTCCCGACCCCGCAAAATAATCAAGTACTATACCATCACGCCGGTTACCAAGCATTATTTTCACCGAATCTTCAAGAGCAAAAATTGATTTTGGAAAACTGAACTCATTACGGGTACTGAATAAGGCTTTTAATAATGCAGTGCCATACTCAGTAGCTGAAAACTTCTTATCTACCCAAATAGTTTGTGGTAAAACGCCCTCTTCGTTAGGTCTATATTTATAGTAAACCTGTAAATCGCCACGCTGATTAATTTTTGGAACAACCTCGGTGGATTCTCGGCTAATTCTTTCCAATCCCCATCGCCAAACGCGTTCTGTACCTTGTGCATCAATAGGATAAATTTCGATTTCACAATCTTTAGGTTTATCCAGGACTTCATATGAATTGTTATCATCATTCCATTTGAGCTTGGGAATACGAAATTTCCCATTTTCAACATATATTGGGAAATGACGTTTTGGTCGACTAAAACGTTCTGAAGCGGAGCCCTCGCGACGAAAGTTTCTCCATTCAAAAACACCTTTTTCGTCTTCTTGATTGAATCGTTCTAACTGTTCATCACTGCGAGTAAGTTTTGAAATTGATGATTTTAGGGATTTTCCATAGAATATTCCATATTCATGGCATTGAGCAAAACCGCGAAGCGTAATTCTTCCTGATGGGTTAATGCGAATTGCAATAGTTCCCAGGTAATTTTCTTGTCCAAATTGCTCATCTAATATAAAAGATAATTCTTTTTGTTGTTGATCGTCGATTGTTGCACATAGTACGCCATCTTCTTTCATCAAATGCTTTGATTGGATAAAACGATTATGTAACAAACTCACCCACGATGATGAACGATACCCATTTTTATAGGCAATCTCAGAAGAGTCTGTATTGTAAGGTGGGTCAATATAAATACACTTAACCTGCTCCCGATACCGCTCTTGCAATAAATTCAAAGCCTGAAAATTATCCCCATGCACCAGCAAGCCGTCCAAACTCTCATCCAGATTATCCAGCGCCGCCAGCAACGCCGCTTTGAAGGATGGGTCAAACAAGGCGGTATCCGCCATTAAATAGGGGTGCTCGCGCAAGTAATCGACACTGCCGGTTTGCGACAGGCTGAATAAGTCCGCTTCTCCGTTCAGCAGCCCCAAGCCTTGCCATTGTTCCCATTGCTTGGGGTTCGCGGCGATGGTTTTCAATAAATCGGGCGCATGTTCGATTATCCTATCCAGCGTTATGCAGTAATGCGCGGCGACGATAAATTTTTTCTTTAGCCAGAGTTTTTTCTGAAAATCCTCCAATTGCGCCAAAAAAGCGATCAAGTCCAGCGCGATTTCGCGCAATACTTGGATCATGCGCAAATTGCGTTCGATGTCGGCAAACGTGGCCGCCGCTTGCACATCGTCCAGCTGCATGACTTCGGTTTTGATGTAAAAATCCAGTTCGCGGCGCAAGAAACCGCCCAAATCCTTATGTATGAAATAATCGGCGCTGTTTTTACTGGTGTAATGGCCCAGTGCTTTTTCCAGCACGGTGCGCAGCGGATTTTTTTCGGTCGGCGCGCGCTGGGTTAAATCCAGCCAGCGGGCTTTGACAATGGGGTGGTTCAGAATGGTTTGCGCCGCTTGCGCCATCAACTCGTCTTGCTTGCTGCCCTTGGGCATGGCTTGGTAGGCAAAGCGCAGCAGCAGTTCGCCGTTTTCTTCCGTCACCGGCTCCAGTTGTTCCGCATGTTCCTCGCCGTCGGCGTCTATTACTGTTCGGGTATGCGCTTCCATCAATACAAAGCGGCGTTCCTTGTCGTTGTCCTTGCGGTTGTCCTTGGCTGTGTCGGCGGCCACCAGTTGAAAGCGCACCGTGCGGCCATCGTCCAGCTTGAAGGCGTAATTGGCGAAGTTTTCTCCGCTTTTCGTGTAATACTGGTCTTTATTGGCCCAATGCAACACCACTTCCTCGCCGGCGTAGGGTATGGCGTAGGTGTCGCCCTTGTAGCGGCGCTGGCTGATGAAGTCGCCTTTGTCGTAGTATCTGGAGAAAAAGTTAAGTAGATGGCTAAACACGGCGTTTTCGTGTTCGAAGCGGTTTGCGTTGTAATCGCTCAGTTTTTGGCGGATTTCCAGAATCTTGGGCACGCTGTCCGGGTTGATGCCGTCGGCTTGGTATTGGGCTTCCTTTTCCTTGAGCTCCAGGCGCAAGGCTTGTTCCGTCGGCGCGCCGGAGGCGGCTAAACTGGCCAACACCTTGGCCTTGAGCCGGTTTTCCAGATAGTCGTTCACTTCCGCCGCGCGGGTGTTGAGGATGCGGTACACGCCGAAATCCAGTTCCGGTTTGTCGATCTGGAAAATTTCCTTTAATTTAATGACCAGTTCGTCGTATTTGCTCATATTTCTCGTTGGATAGTGCTTTTAAGATGAACGCCAGATTGTACGGGCACGCCAATCGGCGGGAAAACCCATGCTGCTTAGGTGTGCGTACCAGTTGGATAGTTGTCCCAGTGTCATGATCTCCACTGACGCCCAGATTGGAGGTAATGTTTCCTTACTTTTTTTCACATCATTTTGTAACTGATGATGGTTTTTTGCATAGTCCCAGTCTTGTTTAAACAATCCGGCATTAAGATGCGGATGAGCTCCGTGGCGATGCGCTAATTGGTAAGCAAATTGGGTTCTTACGCTTACTTCAATGCGTTCTATTGCATCCAGTACTAATAGGCGAAATTCCCGATCAAAAACATACCACTCAAGTACTTGTTCAAAGCGAACGCCGGTATGGAATACGTGTCTAGAGTGGCTGGCCTCAAACGGCAACCAATAGGCGGCCAATCGGTAATAGTTGATGTGGCTAAGATAATGCTCGGCCAGCAAAGCATCGTCAATCACCATGCCAGCAGTTCAATCTGTTGCGGGAAGCTTAATGCGGGTTTAACATAAGTTTGTTTGGGCATTTAGCAAACCCATAAAAAAGAAACCCCCTATGGCGCGCAAATCCTACGGGATGCGTGGGGGGGTGTTGTTATAGGCATAATAGTGGGTCAAGGGTAATTCGTCAACGGTTTTTTGGCTATTAAAATTCGCATTCATAAACTGTTACCTGACCGCCCAAGCAATAACAAAAAGCGTGGATTGTACGGTTATTTGCGTCAGGCGCCGTTCTAGGCTGGTGATTAAGGCGTCGCGTTTATCCATGATGCTGTCCTCCACCTGAAAAATCTCTTGCCGTTGCCTGCGTTGTTGTTTTTCCAGTTTCAATAGTTTTTGCTGCAACGCGTGTTGCTCGTCCAAGCTGGCGGCCAAGCGGGATTGGCGTTTTAGCTGTTTGATTTGTTCCTTGGTGTCCCTTAGGGCTTTTTCCGCCGCCAATACTAGGTCGTCGGCCCATTTTTCCAGCTTTTCGCGGGCTTCTTGAAAATGACGGTTGTTGGTTTCCAAGGACAGGCTAACGGCGGCTTGCGCCCGCCGTTGCGCTTCCGCCTCCAGCCGGGCGGCGACGGCGGCGGGTATTTCCGTTATTTCGGCGTACTCCGCCGCGCAACTGAATAGTTTTTCGCAGGTTTCCTGATCCAGCGCTTGCTCTTGGCCGTCCACGCCGGAAAAGAGCAGACATTCCTCGCGTTCGTAACTGTCTATTTGCAGCACGTCCAAGCGAAGATAGCCTTGCTGGCCGCGCAAATTTTCGATCAGATGCAGCCGCCCCGGATGCGCGCTGACATTAAAGATCAATTTGGCTGGGCTGGTTGGCTGGTGTTTGGCTTGATCTAGCACGTATTCGCCTAGGGGATGGGATAGCCGGTACAGAAATGCGCAGTATTCCGCCTCGGTTTCGGCCATGTCCGTGGTTTGCGAATTGGGCATAGCCTTGGAAATTAAATGATAGCGTCCAGCGGCGATGTCCGGCGGCGGCAGACACAAGTCAAAGCTTAAGGCCGCGTCGTCGAATCTGGCCCGGTCTTGCAATATGAAACGGCTCAGGCTCCAAAATCGTTTGCCGAATTTGTCTAGCAGCCAGCGGGTTTCTTGTAATTGCAGGCGCAGGCGGTCGTGCACGTCTTCATCAAAATGCTCCAGCAATAAGCGGCGGGTATCCGACAAACGGGTTTGAATGCGTTCGTCAAGTTCGGCTTGCAACGCGGCGAAGGCGCTTTCTATTTCCGCTGGCGTGCGGCATTGTTGATAGATGCCCAAAATGCGTTTTTCTATGTCCACCCCGGATTCGATACTGCCCAGCACTTCGTCGGATGCGCCGAACACGCCGTTGAACAGATGAAATTTTTCTGTCAGTAGTTGCAGCACCCGGCGGTCGGCGTCGTTGCGTTCGTTCAGAAAGTTGATCACTACGACATCGTGCCGTTGGCCATAACGGTGGCAACGGCCAATTCTTTGCTCCACGCGCTGCGGATTCCACGGCAAGTCGTAGTTGATGACCAGCGAGCAAAATTGCAAATTGACGCCTTCGGCGGCGGCTTCGGTGGCGATCATAATGCTGGCGCGGTCGCGGAAATATTCAATCAGCGCGGCGCGGATGTCGATAGTCCTGGAGCCCGTCGCGCGGCCGGTATCGTGATTAGCCGCCAGCCATTGCGTGTAAATGGCGGTGGCTTCGGCGCCGGTGTTATTGCCGTTGAATTCTATCACCTGTCCGGCATGGCCGTGGGCTTCCAGAAAGTGTTTCAGATAAGCCTGGGTGCGGCGCGATTCGGTGAATATCAGCGCTTTGCGCGGCGCGCCGTTGGCCGCCATTTTTGCAAATCCAATCTCCAGCGCATTTAGCAGGGTGCGGCTTTTGGTGTCAGCGCCTATGCTTGCGGCCCACTGCGCCAGTTGCTCCAGTTCCGTTATTTCCAAGTTTAATAGCTTGCGGTCGATAGTCTGTCGTTCATCGAGCGGAGTTTCTTCCTGCGGCGGGTCCAGCGCGAGGATTTCGTCTAGCAGTTCGTCTTCCAAATCATGCTCGCCGATCAAGCGTTCGGCGAATTCGGGGTCGTCGGCGGTTTTTTCATCGCGTAAATCTTGCAGGCGCAGTTTCATGGTTTCCAGCGTGCCGGAAATGGCCGATGATGATGAAGCCAGCAGTTTGCGCAAAATCAGTTCGGTCAAATGGCGCTGGCGTTTGGGAATGGCGTAGCTGTTTTCCTTGAGCAGGAAGGCGGTCACGGCTTCGTAAAGCTGGTGCTCGCTGTCGCTGGGATGAAACGGAAAGGTGGTGGCTCTGCGTTCGGTATAGCGGATGTATTCGGTGACCTGATTGCGCAGGGTGCGGCGGCAGAAGCTGGACAGACGCTGCCTAAGGCCATCCAGGTCGCCGCCTGCGTTAACGTATTGCGCGCGGAAAGCATCCACATCGCCAAACAGATTTTCGTCGATTAAGGTGGATAGGCCGTACAGCTCCAGCAGCGAATTTTGCATGGGCGTGGCGGTTAGCAGCAGTTTTCGGCAGTCCTCGGTGGCCCAGCGTATGCCTTGACCGATACGGTTGCTTTCACGGTAAGCGTTGCGTAGTTTGTGGGCCTCATCGATCACCACCAAGCTCCAGGCGATGGCTTTAAGTTCTTCACGGATTTTATTGGCGTAGTTGTAGGACATAATCACTACGCCGCCACGGTTTAGCGGAGCCGCGCCGGTTTTTGCAAATTCGCGCCAGGTTTTGGCGTCCAGTACGTAGGCGGGCAAGTTAAATTTTTCTTCCAGTTCCAACGCCCATTGCTTACGCAGCGAGGCTGGGCAAATCACTAGCAACCGCCGTTTGCGTTCAGACCAGTATTGGCACAGCACAATACCAGCCTCTATGGTTTTGCCCAAACCTACTTCGTCGGCCAGCAACACGCCTTTTGATAGCGGCGAACGCAGAGCAAACAGCGCGGCTTCTATTTGGTGCGGATTTAAATCCACGCTGGCGTCGAACAAGGATTGCGACAAGCGCCCAGCGTCATTGCCCGCGTGGCGGCGGGTCAGGTCGTAGGCGAAGTATTTGGCATGGTAGGCGGTTATGGGAATCGCGGCAGCGTCTGTTTCCCGGGGTGGCGCGGCATCGCCAACCGTTTGAAAATCTTCTTCCATCAAGGCCATGGATATTGATGGGATTGGTTTAGTTCATTTACCCAAATTGACATGGGAGCGCCTTCCTTTAGAGGGTCTGGGATGTTTTTTAGACGCGCAAGCGCCTCGAAAAAGCCCGCGGCGGGCATATTGTTTTCAATTTTGATTACCCCGATATTCCAAAAGGACGGCCAGCTCTAGCGTCTTGTTGATCAAGTATCTCAAATAATTAGCATAAAAGGGTGTGTCGTCAATGCTCTGTTGAGTTCAGGCATGCCATAATGCCACGCCTTTTGCTTGTTCAATAATTTTTCTGACTGCTTTCAGTTACGGCAAATTCAACCATTGCCAGTCCATTTGACTCAGGGGTCTATATTGACACACTTATGATTATAACAGAGTGAAAAAGCCGATATAGATCAGTAAACATTCTAGGAATATAATTATCAATCATAAACGACACTTAAAACATTGCCTCTGGCTTGTTGCAAAACATCATCCAGCAGGCTGGCATTACCTAGCTCTGATGGTTGACCTTGCAAGGCCGCCAACCCAGCCAAAAACGCATTCATCACCTCAATACCGGCGGGCAGGTTGGGAATCTGATTCGGCTGCTTGTCGGACACCACGATGATTTCGGCGTCAGTTCGTTGCGCCTCGGCCAGTTCCCGCCAAAATTCCGCCATTGTCGCGGCGTCGGCCTGATCATCAGGGTAATCAATCAGGATGATGTGTTTTAAAGGCTTGCCGCGCAACTGTTGTTCCAGCTTGGCGACTCGATGATTTAACCGCATGTTAAAAACACCCACTTAGCCGCATCCAGGCCAGATGACACAGTCCCCATTTAACCCTTGCCCGCAGTTCTTGCGGTTTGGGTTGGTTGGCTACCTTTTCAAGATAGTATTGGCGAAATTCTTCCGGGTCTTTCAACAGCCCATTGACAATGTCGTCAAGCTGAGCTTTTCTGCGGATTTCGTCCACGCCGCCAGCATTGGCGATCTGTTTTTCCAGTTTGTTGAGTCGGTTATTTTTTGCCAAGGGAATTCTCCAATTGTTCAATGCGTTTTTCAATGTCGCCGGTTTCAATGACCTTGCCCACGGCTTGCAGCATCCACACCAGCTTGGTGGCCGCCGCCGGGTCGAGTTGTTCGGAGCGGGCTTCGCGGTAAACCTTGGCCATTTCGGCTTTGACGTCGGCCAGTGTATCCAGCTTACAGCGGTAGCGCCTGTTTTTGGTGGGGGGTAGGGTCTCAATCTCGCCCGTGGCGGCGTCTATGATGACCGGGCTTTCTTCAGACATTTTTCGGCCTCCAAAATGTACATTTGCGCCAAGACTCGGACACCACAAACCAGTGTTGGCTGGCGCAATAATTTCCGCTGAGGCGCTGGCAGGTATGACATTGCACCAGTCCGCTAAAATCGCCGTGGTGGGTTCTAATCACAATATCCGCCTGCGCCAGCGCTCCGGCGAGTAGTTGCACATCCCTGCCGCATGCGTTCAAGACTTCGTCGATGATGTCTGGATCGGTTTCGCCTATCAACGCTAAATAGGTGAGCAATCGTTGCATCTGGTGTTCCGGGATTGTCCTTCCACCCTTGACTTCAGGATTTTTCAAGGGAACCCAGGGAACCGGGGGAACTTCCTTGCCAGACGTGGCTTGCAGTGGTTCCCCCGGCAATGCGGTCGAGGGAACCTCTGTGTTTGATTCGTCTAACAGCGCCAATAACGCATCAAGCATGGCCGTAATCCTCGGTTGGTCGTATCCAATACAGATTTATTTTTCTAAGCCCAGTTATGTGTGTTTTTTTACTGCGCTTATTCTGATCCCGTTCCGCTATCCATCCGGCCGCATCCAAGGCGTCCAGGATTCGAGTTTGATCATAATTACCCCCGGCTTCGCTGAGTGTTTCCGGCGTAAGCAAATAGATACGCCCTTCCGGCGCATTGATAAACCAACCGGCTCGTTCCAGCTTAGGTATTTCTTCCTTGCCTTTTTCCGTGAAGCGGGTATCGCCATGCTTTAAAAGGTAGTCGCTTAGATTACGCAATATCTGCTGATCTTCGGTCATGCCGGAGCCGCGCCAGGTCAACCAGCGTTGATACATTTCCAAGCAAGCAGTTAATGCCGTACCGATTTCCCAAGGCAAAATACCGGCTTCGATGCCTAACTCACCGGCCATGGCGTATAAGGCGAAGCGGGAGGCGGCGCGCGCCGCTTGTGAATCGTTTGCCTTGAAGTTTTGCTCGATTTTCGCCAACACCGCGCCAAAATCCAGGTCGCCGAGGGTTATCAAATGTTCCACGAACCGCATTCCGGCATGGCCGTAGTGCTTGGCGCATTCCGTTTTCAAGTAATCGGCCATCGCGCGTCCATCGGCGAAATGATGCAGATCGTCAAACACCCCGTAATGTCCTTTCGCGGGAATATTTAACAAGCGCACTAGCAAACCCGCCATGGCTTGTTTCCGGGTTTCTTGGAGTATTGCGGGAATCGAGCGTTCGCCGGTGGACATAATGGTTAAGCGCCAACGATGCACATGCCGCGCGGAGCCAATGCGCGTGGCGCGAGTTTTACCCGTGCCATTGCCCAAGCTATAGATAATCGCCGCTACCTCCTTGGGGTTGGCTTCGCTGATTTCATCCAGGCATAGACAGGTATCGCTCAGATTAGCCGCCGCGCCTTCTAGGCCGTTGGATGTCGCCCGCCAGGTGCGCTTGAAGTCCGCGCCACCCCATACGGAAGCGGCGATGATAAGCGCCGTGGTTTTGCCGATGCTGGAATCACCCAACCAATGCACGCCGCCGGAATCGCGGTGAATTTTCGCCAACAAGGGGCCCGCCAAGGCAACGCATACCGAGACCATCAATACCGGATTTCCCCTGCAAAATTGGCTCAAGGCCCGCCATGCTTCAAGGCTGCCGCCAGTGCAGGCAACGCCTTCCGCGCCAATCGCTTCACTTTGAAAGTAAACGTCATCAGCGCCGATAATCCGATCATGAAAAACAAAAGCATTGCCTTTTGCCGTCCAGCCGGTGCGCGTAGCCGCGGTAATCACTTTTTTGGGAATTCGCCATTGCAGGTATTCCGCCAGCCGGCTTCGGTTTCGCTGTTCGATTTCCAAGCCTGCCGCCAGCAATTCACCGCGCAATTCTTCACAGGAGCCGCGTAACAACTCCATCGGCATGCACCAATTGCGCCATCGGCCTAATGTGTCGCGGAACTTGAGCAGCCGCCCGTAAAATTGTCCGCTTTCCGTATTGCTCACCGCCTCGACATAAAGCGGGGAACAGATCCGCAAGGCGCTTTGCACCGACGGTTTTGTCTCGGTACCTTCGGTTTCATAGCAATACCAAACCCCCGGCTTGCGCTTGCCGCCCAGAAAGAACCAGTCATCTTGGATAATGAAACAAGGCATGTCCAATTCATCAAATGATAGGCGCTCAATCTGGTTATCTGCCTCATGCAGCGGGTCAACGGCTTCATTCAAATCGATTAAGGTTCCCCCGGTTCCCTCTGGATTTATTGCGGTAGAACTCTGCAAGGCCGCGTCATGACTGGCGGTTCCCTGGGTTCCCTCGGTTCCCGCCATTTTTTTATCACCCGTTACTAATGCCAACTCGCCGGGTAAATTGATCGGTAACCTGGCGGGCCACTTTTTAGGTTTTTTGGGCGTTGAGCTAACTTCCTTCGTTTCGGTGTTTGGTGATACAGGCGCACTCATGGCGGCGGGAATTTCAGCGCCGACACTATTCTCGTAAAGTTTCGCGTTCATTATGCCGCCCCCGCATTGATTGCGTCGTTCCAGTCATGACCTGGCGTAGAGGGTATTTTGTACACAGCGCCGACCGCCAACGCCGCCTTTCGGGCCTCAATCTGACCTTTGCCGGATTCGTCGTTATCGCCCATGATGATTAATTCGGAATCGGGAACCAGACGGCGAATCTCGCGCGCCACGGGCTCCAAGTTACCTGCGTCCATCGCCACAAAGACTAGACAGCCGGTTGCCTCTACCAAACTGGCCCCGGTGGCGAAGCCTTCGCAGATCAAGATACGTTCGGCTTTATCTTGCGGCCCGATTACGGCGAAGCAACCTTTCTTGCGTCCGCCGGACAGGAAGCGTTTGTTGCCCTCGGCGTCGATAAATTGCAGATTGACCACATCGCCATCGGCGGCAAATATTGGTATCACCAAAGCATCGCCGTAAACCTTGACGCCATTGGGTTGAATACGCTTTTTAACCAGGTAGGCGTGTTCGGAAGACAACGTTATCAGTCTTGCTTTATGCCAGATGAATTTGGCTTTTCTCGCCGTCAGCTCATGCGCGGCTTGTTGTTCGCGTTGTCTTTCCAGCTTTGCCGCTTCGATTTGTTGGCGCATGGCGGGCGATAAGGGCTCCCGCTTGCCGGACAAGCTCCAGGTCTGGCGTATGCCGGTGCGGAAATGCTCAAAAAATCCGGCGGGCTTGCCATCCACATGCAGGATATACGCGCCGTTTTTAGTGCCTGATTTGTCGCCCCGGACATACACGCGGTGTAAAACGCCATCGGCAATAATAGGCTCATCGACCACCATGCCGGCGTCGGCCATGGCTGACACGAAGCGTTGGATAATGTCGGCGTTACTGTGCGGAACAACCGGCCCGTAACCATTGGCCGCCGCTTGGGCGGTATGATTCAGCATAGCCATTATGCGCCTCCGTTTTGTTTTTGCACGCAACGGAAGAACTCAGCCTCATCAATCAGCACCCGGCGGCCAACCCGTTTAAAGGCGCTGGCGAAACCGTTGGTTTTTTCGTGGAAGATCAGGTGGCGCAAACCGCCTTGCGGCGGCCAGTCGTGGTAGTCGTTCCATTTGGGAACTGGGATTAGGCGGCTGGAGAGTTGTTTAGCATTTAATTCAGGTTGAACTTGATTGTTCATAATTGCCTCGCAAATTCATTGATGGTGAATCACCACAAGCGGTTGTTGCTTGTGGAGCGAGGTCAATTATTCATACCGTAATCACGGGTATTGCATATCGCTGATACCCGTGATGATAGGTGTGATTTTAGTCTTTTATCCGAGATAATCGGTTGGCTAAAGTCTCTTTTTTCGTTTTAATAATGCTGCCCCTTGTATCTGCCCAAAACACAAAGTTGTCGTTAAAATCCTGAATAATGCGAGTTTCATCGCGATCATTCTGAAAATATTCCCATAATTCATCGAAACTGGGTTTCCCGCCAAATTTCCGGATTGCTGCTTCAATGGCGCGCCTTAAATTATCTTTTCTGGTTTTTGGAATTGATCCAGAATTTTTTGATTGAGCGGCTTTGTTTTCTGTGGTGGCTATATTGTTGAGGAATTCTTCCTTAAAAAAATCTTCCAGGTCATTTAATACCGCCCAATCGTATATTTCGTAGGCGGTACATGGCAGATTCAATTCGATTTCCCTTTCAAAAGCAGCCATTTCCTGACGTTCGGCCTTGGTCATCAAGGTTTCCGAATTATCAAAAGGCTTTGCATGAATACCAGTTTCAGTGGTTATACACGGCCATGCTTCCCAAGGCGGATTACTATTTTCGCCTATATCAAAACAATCAAGTAACTGGCGTTTCGTTTTGATAATCATAGATGTTACCCAAAAATTTTAGCGTTCATACTAGCCACCACGTTGCTAACGTGTCCGTCTGATAGGTGGGCGTAGCGCTTCACCATGGCTAAGGTCTTATGTCCCAACACTTCGGCGATTTCGGCCAAGGACGCGCCGTTCATGGCTAAATAGCTGGCGGTGCAATGTCTCAGGTCATGCCAGTGAAAATCATTAATTTCCGCCACTTTTAAAGCGTTTTCGAACGGTTTGCGTAGGTCTATCGGCTTATTTGCGTGGACAGTGCCGGGAAACAACAAATCGGTATCCAGCCGCCTTACCTTGGCGTGTTCGCGTAGTAGTTCCAGGGCATGCCCTGCTAGTGGGACGCGGCGGCGTTCGCCGTTCTTGGTTTCGTACAGAATAATGAAGCCGTCCTTAAGGTTCACGTCCGGCCATTTAAGGCCCATGAGTTCGCCTTGGCGCATGCCGGTGGAGAGCGCCAGGGTGACGCATAGGTAAAGCCAATTATTGCTAGATTGCTTACAGGTTTCTAACAGGCGTTGGCGTTCGCCATCATCCAGAAAGCGCACCCGCCCGCGTGATTCCTTGGGCTTTTTTACCTTTCGCATAGGCGAATCTTCCAGCCATTGCCATTCATTAACGGCTATTGTAAAGGCATGCGAAAGCGCCGCCATATACCGCACCACGGTGGCCGGACTGCGAATTGTTCCCCGACATGTATCGCCATTCGCCAGTTCGTCACGATATTGCACAATCAAGGCCGGGGTAATGTCGGCCAGGGCATAAGCCCCCAGTTTGTCTTTCCACCATGCAAGTTGTTGGGTTTGCTTTTCCTGTTGCTTTGGTTTGGTGGGTAGTACGTCTTTAGTGTATCTGTCAATCAGTTCCGCCAAGGTATGCTTTTTCGCTTCCGCTGTTTTGAAGTGTCGGCCCTCTCTAATCGCGGTTTCCGTCGCCGCCGCCCATTTTTTGGCATCCGTGAGCCGTTCAAAGGTAGCGGTTTGTGGAGGATAACCTTTTAGCCGGACTTTCACCCGGTAGGATTTTTCGCCGGTGTCGCTGGTGCGTGTTTCAATGGTAGCCATGTAAAACCCCTTGGGGGCAATGGCGTATAATGCGGAAAGCCATTGCTTAACCCTATCCGTTAAGTTGATGGTTAGGGTTTGTTCGGTGTTGGCGCACCTGCAAGCCCGTTTTTTTGTACGGGGAAAAGTCTACAACAAAGCGCAAAAAATCGCAACAAGTGATAGGTAATCACCTATCCATTACCATTAGTGTAATGAAATAAATAAAAAAATAACCTAACCCACAATAAATGGGACACTAAAGGGACATTCAGGGCAAAAATTCGACCACAATAGGCTTTTTTCCGGTCATGGTTTGATGGGTTTTAGCTGGTTTAGCGGGTGCAGGGTAAGGGCTTTTTTCAGAAAAAAGCAAGGCGTGTTTTTCGCCGCGTGTTGTGGTCTTTTATTTTGAATTGTCCCGCCAGTGTCCCGCAGGCATAAAAAAAGCCCTACATTCGCATGTAAGGCTTTGATATTTTGGCTCCCCCGGACGGGCTCGAACCGCCGACCTAGTGATTAACAGTCACCCGCTCTACCGACTGAGCTACAGGGGAATAATCTTTAAATTACAAATTTCATGGCGCACCTGGAGAGATTCGAACTCCCGACCGCTCGGTTCGTAGCCGAGTACTCTATCCAGCTGAGCTACAGGTGCTTATTGAGCCGTCTATTTTTCTACATTTTGAATTTTTTGTCAACAAATATTTAACAACATCAACAAAAAATGGCGGAGAGAGAGGGATTCGAACCCTCGATGGGCTTTTGGCCCATACTCCCTTAGCAGGGGAGCGCCTTCGGCCTACTCGGCCATCTCTCCAATTCTATCGTCAATCAACCAAACCAAATCAGGCGCCGGAGTTTTTAGCTTCGGACTGCTCTTTCTTAATGCGCTCGTAAATTTCTTCCCGATGAACTGAAACATCTTTTGGAGCATTAACACCAATTCTAACCTGATTCCCTTTTACTCCAAGCACGGTGACAGTTACTTCATCACCGATCATCAGGGTTTCCCCCACTCTACGAGTCAAGATAAGCATACTTTCTCCCTTCTATGTCCAAACCCTTTCCTGCGCTTCACAGAAAGGGAATTTTATTCTTTTTTTTGTAAAAAGGAAAGCCCAATTAACATGTCAAATGCATCAACCAACTAATCAACGCTAGCCTATAGGTCAGCCAGATTATTATCGACATAAAAGCCGGCAAATCACAAGTCAAACCTGCTCAAAATTTTACTCGATCCCACGCTCAAGACCAACAAACAACCTACTAGCTAAAAATACCCGCGGCATTTCATGGAGTAACAAGCATGACTATCAGGAAACGACCTCAACCTAAAACGTGCATATCTCGCCACAACAAAACAACAGCTAATCTTTAAAATTATATCACGAGAAAATTATTTTTCAATTAAATTTCTAAACTTTTTAAAGCTCCGTTTTCCTAGCCCTGCTGATGGTTTAGGCCGTTGATAGAGCCCCGCCGGGGAAATCGGCAACCGGGGGCCGGCAAAAATTTGCAAGTAACCGTAAAACTTTCTTCGACACACCTTATAATGACTGCCTTTTTTCCAGACCAAAGCGTGCCCCACTAATGACAAACAAACGCGCCGTTCTGCCTTGCCGCTTGCAAGGATTGATCGACCTCAGTCAACACAATCTACTTAGCCAAGGGCTCAAAGGCATTGAAAAAGAAAGCCTGCGCATAGACAAAAACGGCCTAATCTCGCAACGCCCCCATCCCCGCAGCCTAGGCTCCGCGCTGACGCACCCGCAAATAACCACCGATTACTCGGAAGCGCTGCTGGAATTCATCACCCAGCCCTACACCGACATCAAGCAAACCCTGGCAGCCATGCACCAAATCCATCAATTCGTCCATCCGGAACTGGACGGCGAAATGTTGCTGGCCGCCAGTATGCCGTGCGGCATAGACGGCGACCTGAGCATACCGATTGCCGAATACGGAACCTCCAACGTCGGCAAAATGAAACATATCTACCGCAAAGGGCTGTGGCATCGTTACGGACGCACCATGCAAGCCATCGCCGGCATCCACTTCAACTACTCCCCGCCGCTATCCATGTGGCCAATATTGCACCAACTCAGCGGCTCCGAGGCGGCGCTAACCGACTTTATATCCGAAGCTTATTTCGGCCTGATTCGCAATTTCCACCGGCAAGGCTGGATCACGCTTTACCTGTTCGGCGCCTCGCCCGCGATATGCAAAAGGTTTTTCAAAACCAGGCCGCAGTTGCTGAAAGACTTTGCGGAATTTGACGCCGGCACAGTCTACCTGCCCTATGCCACCTCATTACGCATGAGCGACATAGGCTACAAAAGCAAAAACCAAGCCAGCCTAAAAATCAACTACAACAGCCTAGAAGGCTATGTACAAAGCCTATCCGCCGGCATCAACACCCCCTATGCTGAATATGAGAAAATCGGGGTCAAGGTTGACGGCGAATATAAACAACTCAACGCCAACCTGCTGCAAATTGAAAACGAATTTTACAGCACCATGCGCCCCAAGCAAATCGCCAAATCCGGAGAAAAACCCACCCTGGCGCTAAAAAGACGCGGCGTAATGTACGTTGAAATGCGCTCCCTGGACTTAAACGTCTTCAACCCCATAGGCATAGACGAAAGCAGCGCCCGCTTCATAGAAGCTTTTTTATTAGCCTGCCTGTTGTACGACAGCCCGCTCCAAGGGGATAACGAATTTCATATCAACAACGGCAATCAACTGCTGGTCGCCACCCAAGGCCGCAACCCCGAACTGATATTGAACAAAAACGGCAAAACCATAAGCATGCGCGACTGGGCCCGCCTGATCCTGCTTGACATGCAACCCATTTGCGCGCTATTGGATCAAGGCACGCTGGACAACCCTTACCAAATGGCCTTGCAACAACAACTCGCGGCGATAGAAAACCCCGCGCTGACGCCATCCGCGCGCATCCTGCACTGCATGCGCGAAAATAGGCAAGAATTCGGCTGCTTCGCCTCCCGCATCTCAGCCCTGCACCAGCAATATTTCCTGGCGCAACCTCTGGATGCCGAGTTACGGCAAAAATTCACCGCCGCCGCCGCCGCCTCGCTGCAAAAGCAGAAAGACCTTGAAGCGCAACCCCAACCGGAATTCGACGAATTCCTGCATCAATACTTCAACCAAGCCTAACGCCATGTCCGCATTCAACCTGATCGAACTGCAAAACCAACTGCACGGGCAAAAACCGCGCGCCATACTCAAAGCCGCCTTCGAGCATTTCGACAACCTCGCTATTGCCTTCAGCGGCGCGGAAGACATCGTCCTGATCGACCTCGCCGTGCAAATCCGTCCCGACGTGCCGGTATTCGTACTCGATACCGGACGCCTGCATCCTGAAACCTACCGCTTTATCGACCAAGCGCGCCAACATTACCGCCTAAATCTGGATATCCTCAGCCCCGAACACCTGGCGCTGGAAGCCCTAGTCAAACAAAAAGGCTTGTTTAGTTTTTATCAAGACGGCCATCAAGAATGCTGCGCCATCCGCAAAGTAGCCCCGCTACGCCGCAAACTGGCGCAACTCGACGCCTGGATCACCGGACAACGAAAGGATCAAAGCCAAGACACCCGGCAAGACATCCTAGAGCTGGAGCAAGACGCCGCATTCTCCGCGCCGGACAAACCGCTCTATAAATTCAATCCCTTACTAAACTGGAACTCCGCCCAAGTCTGGGATCACATAGAAGCCTACCAAACCCCGTATAACAGCTTGCATCAACACGGCTACGTCAGTATCGGCTGCGAACCCTGCACCCGCCCGGTACTGCCCAACCAACCCGAACGCGCCGGCCGCTGGTGGTGGGAAGACGCCTCCAAAAAAGAATGCGGCCTGCACGCCGGCAACATCAAAAACTAAACCTCGGCGGCCGGAAAATTCGCCGCGCTTGGCTCAACCCAAGCGCCCGGCCCTACAGATTCGCCGCTCATTGACTCCCGCCTAATCAAAGGCGTCACCTTAGCCTTGCTCAACGCCTTGGCCAAGGTTCTAAACGTATCCCGATCAAAACCCGGCTGACCGCTCCGCAACAACGCCTCCGCCTCAAGCTCGGAATGCGCCACGCCCATAAAACACCAATTGTCCAATACCAGCCAATCGTCGCCTTCTCTAATCGCCACCGGCCCAGGGTAAGGCCAAACCGCCAACTTAACCTCGCTCAGCGCCGCCAACAAACGCTCCGCGTGTACCGACGCCGCCTCCGCGCCCACGCAAGCGCCGCGGCAACTTTTTAATTGATAAGCGAAGCAAGGCCGGCCGGGCGATGTATGCTCCAACCCCAAAGCCGCCAAACACAAAGCATGCTCCTCCGCTAACGCCCTTAAACTCTTCTGCGCCTCGCGCGCGCTATGATACAAACCGTACAACTGGCTTTGCCCGCCAAAACCCAACTCGCCCGCCCACTGCAAAACCGGGCTTAAGCCCTCGCCGTTCGCTTGCAAACGCCAAGCGCACAACGCATTCTTGCGCCGCAATCGTTGATTAAACACCGGCGATAATTCCTTGATCAACCGCGCCTCCAGCAACAAAGCGCCAATCTCGCCGCCGCATTCCCGCCAAGTAACGCGGCGAACTTGCAGCGACAAATTCATTTCCTTATTACTGCGGTAATCCGCGGCGAAATGCGCCAACACCCGCTGCCGCAAATTCACGCTTTTGCCGATATACAAAGGCAAATCGTTCTCACCGTAAAACATATATACACCCGGTCCTTCGGGCAAGGTATAAGGCAAATCGGCGTCGATATGCGGCGGCAAGCTTGAGCGGCTAATCAAGCGATTGACTTGTTGCTCCAAATGCTCGGCTGAAAACCGCCCGCCGATCATCGCCCAAAACTGATGCAAAACCTGGGCATCGGCCAAGGCCCTATGCCGCCGCCCCACAGAAAACTGATGCCGAGCGATTAAACTGTCCAGATTATGCTGATGAAACTCCGGGAACAAGCGCCGGGACAACTTCACCGTGCACAACACGTTCGCCTGAAAATTCATGCCTAGGCGTTGAAATTCGTTCTTCAAAAAACCGTAATCAAAGCGCGCGTTATGCGCAATAAACAACCGATTGCGCAATAACTCGCGCAACTCGTCCGCCACTTCGGCAAACAACGGCGCATCGCTCACCATCTCATTGCTGATGCCGGTCAATTGCTCAATAAACCCTGGAATCCGCGCCTGCGGATTAATCAAACGGCTCCATTCGCGCACCCCATCGGCATCCACCAACACCACCCCGATCTCGGTAATCCGATCCTTGACCGCCGAAGCCCCGGTAGTCTCCAAATCCACAAACGCCAAGGCCCGCAACATAATCAAATCACATCAACGGCAAAATTTGCGGCAATAGATGGCCGTTGGTAGCCAAAATCTGTTTCGGAAACACCCCAGGGTTACCGGCAAAATCGGTTAGCGTCGCCCCCGCCTCGCGCGCAATGACCGCGCCGGCGGCGACGTCATATAAATTGAGCTCCTGCTCCCAAAACGCATCCACTTGACCATCGGCCACCAGACACAAATCCAGCGCCGCCGAACCAAACCGGCGCTGGCCGGTGGTGGCTTGCGCAATCCGGTTATAACGCGGCAGATTATTGTCCGGCAAATACGCGCGCAAACAAGCAAAGCCGGAAGAAATCATACTATCCGCCAAATCGGTTTCCGGCGAAACCCAAATTTGTTTACCATTTTTCCAAGCGCCGCCGCCCTTTACTCCGCAATAATAATCGTCCAGCGCCGGCGCATACACCGCCCCCAGCACCAACTCGCCATTCAACTCCAAAGCGACGCTGATACCCCAAAAATACTGCCCCTTGGCAAAGGAATGCGTACCATCAATCGGATCGACAATCCAACGGTTAACCTGATCCGCCGACTGCCCGCTTTCCTCACCCCAAAAACCATATTCAGGCGCCAAGTCACCCAAGGCTTGACGCAAAAAATCCTCCACCGCCACGTCGGCGGCGGTAACCAAATCACGGGCGCTCTTTTTATTAACCGCCATTCGGCCGGAATCGTTAAAGTAAGACAAGGCGAGCGCGCCGGCCTCCCGTACCACGGTCTCAAGCTGTTCTAAAGTGATAAGCATAATGACAAGGAAGAGGAAAAATAAAAAATGAGGAAGAAAAATAAATAACTAAACCTACGGCGCAAAATATTATCCTGGACGCCAGTCATTAGCGGGTATTGTAAGCTAATTTTAGGCGCCCAGTCTAAGCCTGAACAAACCTTGACATGTCATCCTCTCAAGGATTTAGCAAAACCCGGTCCGATTGGCATTCCGGTATGATAACCCAATGTCGTGGCGATTTGGATTGAAATTCAGCGGGCTAAAGGCGATAATGAAATTGGCGTCGGCGATGCATTGCGCGGTACGCGCGGGCGATACGCAGGCTTTGAAAACACCAACGCTGAATTAGCATTAATGACACGCAGAATATTCGAGCAGGGGGAGGAATGGCGGATTGCGGTTGCTTAAACCGGCTCACCGGCGGCGGCGTTAGCGGTTCGCATCCCGCCCCGGATGCACCGATCATGCAGGTGGGACCGGCCACCGGGAAGGAATTCAATACCTTGCGCGCGGAACTGACTCCGGTAGCCTGCTGGCGGGTAGACGACATCCGTTTTGCGTTTGATTCTTCCTTGGTGCATCCCAGCATCGCGGCGGAGCTATTGCATCTTTCAGAGTTACTCCAATTGCGCCTGCCGCCCTCCAAAGCTCCGGACGGCCTGGGTTGTCCTCTGAGTTTGTTCGGACATGCCGATCCGGTGGGCGACGACACTTACAACAAACACCTGAGCGGCCGCCGCGCGGCGTCCATATACGGCTTGCTGACGCGCGACGTCGGCGTGTGGGAGCGTTTGTACGGCCATGCCCTGGGCAATGATAACTGGGGAGACCCGGCGCTGCAAATGATGTTAAATACCGTATCCCCCGATTCAAATGGCGGCGCGGACGCGGTAGCCTCTTACCGGCAGAGCGCCGCGGAACGCAGGGACCTATACCGGCGCTACATGGATAAATTATGCACGCCGGAACTTAAGCTGGAAAAGCGCGATTTTTTGGGTCAGGGCGGTGATAGCGGCGGCAAGGCGGACTATCAAGGGTGCAGCGAATTCAATCCGCTATTGATTTTCTCGGATTCCGACCAACAGCGGTACGCGCAAGCTAGCGACAAAAGCGAACGCAACACAGCCAACGCGCCCAACCGCCGGGTATTGGCCTTAATCTTCCGCCCCGGTAGTAAAGTGGACCCGGCGCGCTGGCCCTGCCCCGCCGCGTCCGATGGCGTGGAGGGGTGCAAAAAGCGTTTTTTCTCCGACGGCGAGCAGCGCCGGAGCCGTAGCCTGCCCGACCAAACCCGAAGCTACACTGAAACCAAGGATACTTTCGCCTGCCGCTTTTATCAGCGTCTGCTGATAAACTCTCCTTGCGAGGCTCCGAACATGGCCAGAGTATTCCGTTACGGCTTGGAAATTGGCGCGGACATGCCCTGGTCCGATCAAGCGGTCATTACCATCGCCAGTCAGGACAATGCCCAGCAAACCACTTACACCGAAGTACTCGGCGTCCGAATTGGCACCCAAGTGGTGTTTACCTTCCCCAATGTGCTGCCAGGCGTCAGTTACCGAGGTTTCATCAAGGATAACCAACGCGATGTGGAATTATTTACCTACACGGAATTGGCCCGCCTATTGGACAAAAATGATCCGCTAAACTGCTTGCTGCAATCCAATCCAGACTATTCAGGCGGCTCATTACCGCCGGAAACGCCGCCGTCCTTTCCGGTACCTCAGCAAGATCTCCTGGCGGAAGATATGGTGAATAACGCACTGCAAGGGCCGGCTACTTTTAGCGACTAACCAGATAAAAATTAACTAGAAAATCAATTCCATGCCAATTCCCTATATAATGATCCGGGTGCGCGACGCTTTCGGCTTGCCTGTGCGCAACGCCAAAGTATCGGTGACCCTGAATGACAAGGATGAATTCACGCTGCACGAAAGCAATGACGCGCAAGGGGTTTACGAACAACAGGTTTTTGGCCCCAAGCTGACCGTTAAAGTGTCGGCCGGCGATTGCTTTAGGTTAACCCAAGACCTGACCCTGACCCAAAGCTTGACGCCGCCCGCCGTAACGAGCGCGTTTTCGGGCGGCCAGCAAGAATCCTCGCACTATTTAAGCTCGTATTCTCGAGGCGAAAGTACTAACTTTAATGTGGAATTACAGGTGGTGATGTCACATTTAAGAAATTTTCCCTCTACTATTACCAGAAACCTGCTGCCCAATAGCATCCCGCATTTTGGCGCGCCAATCCTGCTTTCCGGCGCGGCGGGCTTCAATGTCACCGAGGCGAGCTTGTCCGGACAAGGCCAGGTATTCCTAGCCGAACGCTCGCAAGCGCCTAAAATGATAGCCATTTTTGTACCTCAATCCTTGGTGGATAAAATAAAAGCCCTCAAATCCGAGAACACCCTGCAATTGCCGTTTCATGTGATGTTTCACCCGTCCATTCCTCCGGAGTACCCCGAGGATTACCCTTTTGGCCAAAAATATCTAGACTTGATGGATCGGTATCTGTTGAGTAATAACGCGCCACATCCCGCGTATCCTTTTAATGACCGCTTCGGGTTCTTCTCTAAGTTTCTAGCCTTGCAATCCAACGCGGGTTCCAAGCCCTGCGTCATGGTGTTGCCTATTGGCGGAAGAGACGAACAAATGGGCACGCTCAATACTATGTCGGCCATGCACTTGCTGTTGCACGAAATACGCTATTTTCTGCTCAGACAACTCAATGTTAAACGCCCGTTACTGGATGCGAACGTGGGCGCGGCGGCGGTGTCCGGTTTTAGCGCGGGCATACGTTTCGCCGGCGCGTTGTTTGCAAACCCTAATGATACGTTTTTTTACAATAAGGTGTTAAAAGAAGTGTATAGCTTTGACGGTTCCTTTGTCGGTCCGGGAGGGGACACAGAATTGAGTAATTTTTGCGACGCGGTGAAAAGATGGTTTCGCGGTGGCGCCGAAGACCGGGCGCTAAGGGTTTATACCACCAACGGCGCCTGGGGTACGCATTTATCTTCCGTCATCGGCGGCACGCCCACGCAAGGCGCTAATGGCAGTAGCGAGGCGCACGGCCCTAATGGCAGCATGGTAATCATGCCAACCGCGTTTTGGCGAGCTTTTTTTAATACCCTGGATGCGGATTTTGAGACTAAATTGACCAATGAGGCCAACCTGATCGCAGCGGAACGCAGAAAGCAAAACAAGCCGGCCAACCCAGAAAACATCAAGGGCGAAATCGTCTGGAGTCATGCGCATCAGTTTATCCCAGCCAAATTTTTGGAACATGCAAAGTATTTGCAAAAATTTGAACCGTAAGTACTTATGCATAATAAATCAGGCGTCACAGCATCACGAGTCATTGACTTTAAATGCTTAAATACCGAAAAACTTATGCATCAGCACTTATTGACAATTTTAATATTTCAATCCGCAACTTCGTTAAATCACTAAAATTCCCATACCCATTCTTACCTCAAATGGCGCTGTTTTTACCGCCCATGAAGTTTGAAATAAACGCGGCGGCTTCCATTCCACGCGGAAAAACGGGGTACTCGCCAAATATTGCCGGACATAGCAAGCTAATTAATTTACAATTTGTGATATCCGGTTTCTTCGTGCAAGGACAAGTCCAAGCCATTCTGTTCTTGATCCGGCGTCACCCGCAAACCCATCGCCGCATCCAATAACTTCAAAATCGCATAGCTAAATCCCGCGCTCCACAACGCAGTGACAAGCACGGCCAGCGCCTGCACGCCCAATTGCTCGCCCATGCCGACGCCGTTCAGCCCCAAGCCTCCCAACGCCTCCGACGCGAACACCGCGGTCAACACCGAGCCCAAGGCGCCGCCCACGCCATGCACCGGAAACACGTCCAAGGAATCATCGATTTTCAATACCCGCTTCACATACTGGGTCGCGGCAAAACAAACAGCGCCGGCGGCCAAACCAATCGCCACCCCGCCTAGCGGCCCGACAAAACCAGAAGCCGGCGTAATCGTCCCCAGGCCGGCCACCATCCCGGTCACAATACCCAACACGCTGGGTTTCCCGTAACGAAACCACTCAATCGCCATCCAGGTCAAAGAACCGGACGCGGCGGCCAAATGGGTCGCCACAATCGCCATGCCGGCCGAGCCATCCGCTTTCAACGCACTGCCGCCATTAAAACCGAACCAACCGAACCACAACATACCGGCCCCGGTCACCACCATGGTCATATTATGCGGCGGCATCGCCGCGGTCGGAAACCCGCGTCGCTTACCCAAGACCAAAGCGGAAACCAAGGCCGCTACTCCGGCGTTCACGTGAATCACAATCCCCCCGGCAAAGTCCTTGGCCCCTAGGCGCGCCAACCAGCCATCGCCCCATAGCCAATGGCAAACCGGCGCATACACCAACAACAACCATAATGCGCTAAACACCAACATCGCCGAAAATTTCATGCGTTCGGCAAAAGCGCCCACAATCAACGCCGGCGTGATAATGGCGAAAGTCATCTGAAACATAAAAAACACCGTCTCCGGAATATCCCCCGTCATCGCCCGCAAAGTCAAATTCGGCATAAAAGCCTTATCCACGCCGCCAATAAAGGCCTGCATGCCGCCGCCGTCGGCAAAAATCAAACTGTACACGCCCGCCAGCCATAATAAGGACACCACGCAGGTAATGGCGAAACACTGCATCATCACCGACAAAACGTTTTTACTGCGCACCAACCCGGCATAAAACAAGGATAATCCGGGCAAGGTCATAAACAACACCAAAGCCGTCGAACACAACACCCAAGTCGTATTAGCCTGATTAATTTCCTGGGCGCGCGCGCACCACGGCGTCAGCCACGCCAATAAAATAATTAAAATTCTCATCGCACTTAACTCGCGCGCCGCATCAACAACCCTACTCCGGTAGAGCCTCAACTCCAGTGACGCCAAGCCACTGTATTTAAAACGGCGCCATTCAATTCCTAAATCACCTCGCCCTAAATCGCCTCGTTGCCGGTCTCGCCGGTTCTAATGCGTATCACCTGGCTCAAATCAGTGACAAAAATCTTACCGTCGCCAATTTTTCCGGTGTTAGCCGACTTGATAATCGCCTCCACCGCTTTTTCCACAATATCGTCGCTCACGGCGATTTCCAATTTCACCTTGGGCAAGAAATCCACCACATATTCCGCGCCGCGATACAACTCGGTATGGCCTTTTTGCCGGCCAAAACCTTTAACCTCGGTAGCGGTAACCCCGGACACACCGATATCGGACAAGGCTTCACGCACATCATCCAGTTTAAACGGTTTAATAATAGCGATGATTAACTTCATGGCATCCTCTTCAAATTTCACGTTAACAACAAGCGCGTATGATAAAGAATTATCGGGCCGGAAACAATTCACCTGACCGGTAATAGAGCAAAAACCCCGCCAAAGTAGTGCAAATGCTTTGCCGCGCGCTATAAATCGAGGCATTCATCCCCAAAAAAAACGGGCCGCGTAAACGCGGCCCGCTCTTAAAACTCAAACACGCTAAAAAGCGGCCTACAAATGGTAAGCGCTCTCGCCGTGCTCTTGCACGTCCAAACCCTCGCGTTCAACGTTTTCACTGACGCGCAACCCTATGGTCAAATCCACTATCTTGAAAGCGACGAACGCTACCACGCCGGACCAAACCAAGGAAATACCCACCCCCCAAGACTGGCAGGTCAGCTGCGTCAACGTATCGTAAGGCGTGGCCACGGCATTGGTCACATAATCCCAAACGCCGGTGCCGCCCAAGGCCGGATTCGCCACCACCGAGGTGCCCAAGGCGCCGATGATGCCGCCAACGCCATGCACGCCAAACGCATCCAAGGAGTCGTCATAGTCAAAAATATGTTTCAAGGTGGAAACGGACCAGAAACACACCGCGCCAACCAATAAGCCCAGGAAGATCGAACCCATGGGGCCCGCCCAACCACAAGCCGGGGTAATCGCGACTAAGCCGGCCACCGCGCCGGAACTGCCGCCCAACATGCTGGGTTTGCCGCGAATCAACCATTCAGCCGCCAACCAAGACAAGGTTGCCGCCGCCGTGGCCAACAGCGTGTTAACAAACACCAACGCAGCCAAACCGTTGGCTTCCAGATTCGAGCCCACGTTAAAACCGAACCAACCGACCCACAACAAGGAAGCGCCAACCAAGTTCAAGGTAACGCTATGCGGAGCGATAAACTCCTTTTGATAACCGATACGTTTGCCAATCACCAAACAACCCACCAAACCGGCGATACCGGCATTGATGTGCACCACGGTGCCGCCGGCGAAATCCAACGCGCCTTTTTGGAAAATAAAACCCGCGGTCGCGGCGGCTTTTTCGGCGGCCGCGGCGTCGGTATAAGCGTCAGGGCCGGCCCAGTACCAAACCATATGCGCAATCGGCAAATATGAAAAAGTAAACCAAATCACGGTAAACAGCAAAACGGCCGAAAACTTAACCCGCTCCGCGAAAGCGCCAATGATCAAGGCCGGCGTAATGGAGGCGAAAGTAGACTGGAAGGCGACATAAATATATTCGGGAATATAAACACCTTTACTGAAGGTCGCCGCCGGAGAATCGGGGGTAATGCCGGCCAAAAACGCCTTGCTCAGACCGCCGAAAAATGCGTTCCCCTCGGTAAACGCCACGCTATAACCGTAAACTGCCCATAAAACGGAGGTTAAACAGAAAATCACAAAAACCTGCATCAAGATCGACAACATGTTTTTCGAGCGCACCATGCCGCCGTAAAACAAAGCCAAACCAGGAATCACCATCAAAGCCACTAAAACCGTGGATATCATCACCCAAGCCGTGTCACCATGATTGATGACAATCGCCGGCGCGGGGGCGGCGGCCTCCTGCGCGAAACAAACCCCAGTGGCGAAGGCCAAGGCCGTCAAAGTCAGAATAGCAAACATTCGTTTCATAAGTTATCTCCTCAAATTCTCAAAGCGCTTCTTCGCCGGATTCCCCGGTTCTAATTCTGACCACTTGCTCCAAATTAGTGACAAAGATTTTGCCGTCCCCAATTTTTCCAGTATTCGCCACCTTAACAATCGCCTCGACCGCTTGCTCCAACAAACTATCGGACACCGCCACCTCTACTTTCGCCTTCGGCAAAAAATCGACTACATACTCCGCGCCCCGATATAACTCGGTATGGCCTTTTTGCCGGCCAAAACCTTTTACTTCAGTCACTGTTACACCGGACACACCTATTTCCGACAATGCCTCCCTGACATCGTCCAGCTTAAATGGCTTAATTACCGCCGTTATCAATTTCATATTGGACCACCTTAAAAAAACATAAGAAAATATCCCAGCAACACCCAAGCACATAACATGCCATCAAATAACTTCCTGATTTTGTGTATTTTTCAATTCCCGTCACCCCATAAAGCAAAACATATGCACTAACCCTGTGCACAAGTCACGCGAGCGCACCAAAATAAATCAAGATAAGACTATTCAAACCCAACAACTCACCGCCAAGCCGGCAAAAAATGCATTCCGCACCGCATGTTATGCGGGTGTTAACGCTTTTACACCGCTATAAAAAAATCATAAAAACTTCTAACGCTCGACGCCCATCTAAGTGCGACCCGCGAACCGGACTCCACCAACCCGTTAATTTTACGTATTTTTTATCAATAGCCGCCCCATAATATTCCGTGCGGCGTGTTAACGCATTCCAATGGTGCGCAAATAAACCGCCGCACCAATATTGATCATCGACGCCGACCGCATCAAAACTATGTGCTTGATTTTTCTTACTGAAATATTGGCCTGGAAAATGCTTGTTGTTGTACGGTAACAACTAAAACTAATGAGGAAATCATCATGAAATTTAACCCGGTCATCCGACTACCGCGCGGTTCCCACTGCGGCGTAGCGGGCTTACTCCTACTAGGCGCCGCTAGCGCCCATGCCGACGGCGACTGGAAAGACGCGTCGGGTTTATTTGAGGCTAGCGGTTACAACCCAAATGAATTGAATTTTTTCAAAAAACACAACCTAAAATTCAGCGGCTGGCTGGAGACTAGCATTAGCGGTAATGACAACGCCTACCACGACGGTTTCAACGGCCCGGTAACCTTCCAGGACAGAACCAGTCAACTGCAATTAAACCAGTTGAATTTCTACTTCCAAAAAGTAGTGGCCAATTCCGCGACCGACTTCGATTGGGGCGGCCGGTTCGACTTCATGTTCGGTTCCGACTCCATCTTCACCCAAGCCTACGGCAACCCGGTGACCAATCCGCACACCGGCAATTTCCAACCTCGCGGCGACTGGGACTTAAAACTCACCGGCGACCGTTTTTACGGCATCGCATTGCCTAACGCCTACGCCGAATTCAACTTGCCCTTCGGCACCGGCCTCAACCTCAAGGTCGGCCACTTCTACACCCCGGTCGGTTTTGAAGTGGTAACCTCACCGGACAACTTCTTCGTCACCAAGCCCTACACCTTCCAATACGGGGAGCCTTTCACGCACACCGGCTTGCTGAACACCTACACGTTCAATCCGAACTGGCAGGTCATGGCAGGCGCGGTAACAGGCTCCGGCACCGGCGGCTGGGACGGCAGCTTCAACCGCAACCTCGGCACCTGGTCCGGCCTGTACGGCGTCACCTGGACCAGCGACGACGCCAATACCTCGTTGTTCGTATCCGGCACCGCCGGCAAGCAATCCGACAACAACGGCCACTTCTGGGGCGACGTCAGTCTCGTCGGCAAGCACAACATCACCGACAAATTGCATTTTATTATTCAACATGACCACGGCTGGGCCAATAGCGTGATTACCGGCAACGGTATCGCCAACAATGGCGGCGTCATCAATAGCGGGGCCTTGCAAAACGCGGATTGGTACGGCGTCAATGGCTACCTCATCTACGACGTCACCGACAAATTTTCCGCCGGCGTCCGCGCCGAATGGTTCCGCGACAACAACGGCTTCCGGATTGCGGGGCCAGGACGTTGCGCGGCAGCCTCCAACAGCAACGATCAAGGCGTCGGTTACAACTATGCTTGCGGCAGCAGTTACTCGGCTTACCCCTACGCCGGCAGCAGCTATGAAGAAGTCACCATCGGCGCTACCTACAAGGCTTTGAAATGGCTGACCCTACGCCCGAACATACGCTGGGATCATAGCGATTTGAAAGTATTCGCCGGCGGCAATCAAAACGAACAAGTCATGATCACCGGCGACGCGGTCGTCTTGTTCTAAGCAGCGCGGCGCAAGCCCGTTGTCCTCATGAAATCCGGTTAAAACCGGCGGCTACGGGGGGGTATTTACTCCCCCCGTTACTTTTGTCCAACCCCATTCCCGGTTGAACGGCATCCGTAACCGAAGCGCCTTGGAAAACGTTAGTTTTTCTGGCATCGCAATTAATTTGATGCTATTGTTACCGCCGCTTTACACCATAATAACAACATTATTGTAGGAGACTAAACCCCATGTCCGAAGTAGACAAAGTACTTAAGCTGATTGAAGAAAACGATGTTAAATACGTCGACTTCCGTTTTTGCGACACCCGCGGCAAGGAACAGCACGTTACCTTCCCGGCGCACAGCATAGACGCCGACACTTTTGAAGACGGCAACATGTTCGACGGCTCCTCCATCGCCGGCTGGAAACACATCAACGAATCCGACATGATCCTGCTGCCGGACGCCAGCACTGCGGTAATCGATCCTTTCTTCGAGCAAAAAACCCTGATTTTGCGTTGCGACATCATCGAACCAAAGGACAGACAAGGTTACAGCAGGGATCCGCGCTCCATCGCCAAGCGCGCGGAAGCCTACCTGAAAGCCTCCGGCATAGCAGATACCGCGTTCTTCGGCCCGGAAAACGAATTTTTCATTTTCGACGACGTACGCTGGAGCACCAGCATGGGCGGCTGTTCCTACCAAATCGACTCCGAGGAAGCCGGCTGGAACTCAGGCAAAACCTACGACAGCGGCAACACCGGCCACCGCCCTGGCATCAAAGGCGGCTACTTCCCAGTGCCGCCCGTAGACTCCTTGCAAGACATCCGCTCCGAAATGTGCCGCTACCTGGAATTATTCGGCCAAACCGTCGAAGTGCACCACCATGAGGTGGCCACCGCCGGCCAATGTGAAATCGGCGTCAAATTCAACACCTTGGTCAAAAAAGCCGACGAAGTGTTGGCATTAAAATACGTCATCGCCAACATCGCCCACGCCTACGGCAAAACCGCCACCTTCATGCCGAAACCGCTGGTCGGCGACAACGGCAACGGCATGCACGTACATCAATCCTTAGCCAAAGACGGCGTCAACCTGTTCACCGGCAACCTTTACGGCGGCTTGTCCGAAATCGCCTTGTACTACATCGGCGGCATCATCAAACACGCCAAGGCCTTAAACGCCATAACCAACGCGTCCACCAACAGTTACAAACGCCTGGTGCCGGGTTTTGAAGCGCCGGTCATGCTGGCCTACTCCGCCCGCAACCGGTCCGCCTCCATTCGCATACCCTTCGTCAGCAATCCCAAGGGCCGCCGTATCGAAGTCCGCTTCCCGGACTCCACCGCCAACCCTTACCTGGCTTTCAGCGCCATGTTAATGGCCGGCTTGGACGGCATTCAAAACAAAATCCATCCTGGCGACGCCATGGACAAAGATTTGTACGACCTGCCGCCTGAGGAAGAAAAAGCCATCCCGCAAGTAGCCTTCTCCTTCGACGAAGCCTTGAGCGCGCTGGACAATGACCGCGATTTCCTAACCCGCGGCGGCGTGTTCACCGATGACGCCATCGACGGCTATTTGGAACTTAAAAATGTAGACGTTCAACGTTTGCGCATGAGCACGCATCCGGTCGAATTGGACATGTACTACAGCTTGTAATCCAACCTCTGGTCTATCCATGACCGCAAAACCCCGCCGCGGGCAAAAGCCCGCGACGGGGTTTACCTCACTCACTACACAGGGCTTTATACCTTACCGCCCGTCGGCTCTACAAACGGTCCAAACCCTCCAGCCATAAACCCGCGGGTTTCATAATTGCATTAAAGGGTGTAAGCTATTGCTAATTCGGCTTGACAATACAATACAAATAAACCGGCCGCATGGATTCGAGCAACTTTCGCGTGCAATACGAAAAACATTGCGACCTAATCTCTTAAAACAGGCCCCCTATTTTCGCGATACAATCACGGCATAAAAACTTGATTGGCGCGATTTCTCCGCAACCCTTAACCCAAGCAAAAAGCGCGTACCAAGCACATTCAAAGCTCCCATACCCCCTATGCACATTCTTATCGTAGAAGACAGCAAAATCATGCAAGCCACCCTCCGCAGCCACGTAGCCAAATGGGGGTTTCAAATTAGTTGCGCCGCTAGCGGAGAAGAAGCGTGGGACATCATCATCACCCAAAAACCGCAAATTCTACTCACCGATTGGATGCTGCCGGGCATGGACGGCCCCAGTCTATGCCGAAAAATCAGAACCGAATCTGATTTACCCTATATATACATCATCATCGTCACCTCGCTGGAAGACACCGCCTCACTGGTGACCGGCATGCAAGCCGGCGCGGACGACTTCATACGCAAACCCATAAACTTCTCGGAATTGCATGTACGCATATCCGCTGGCGAACGCATACTGGAACTGCAACAGACACTGCAAACGCAAAATCAGCACCTAAAACACCTCAGTGAAGAATTGCGTAGCGCGCACACACAATTGCAAAGCGAACTCGTGCTGGCCGGCGACATGCAAAAAAAACTGCTGCCGCCAGGTCAAGCGCGCATTCACGGCATAGATTTCGAGAGCCTCTATGTCCCATCCTTGCATGTATCCGGCGATTTACTCAATTTCTTTTCCCTAGACGACGACAACGTCTGCTTTTACGCCATAGACGTCGCCGGACATGGCGTTTCAGCCGCCATGATGGCCTTCACGCTGAGCTGGCTGCTGAATCCGAACATGAACGAAAACAGCCCGCTAAAAATCAAAACCGCTTCCGGACAATATTTAGCCGACGCCCCCGCCAATGCGGTTAGCGAGCTCAACCGGCAATTTCAAAATGAAAATGACGATTTATTGTATTTCACCATGCTCTACGGAGTGCTGAACAACCGAGAACGCAGCCTCTCCTTCTGTCAAGCCGGTCACCCGCGGCCAATCTATATCAGCAAAGACCAAGCCGTCCGCTTCATAGGCGATGGCGGCTTTCCGGTCGGCCTGCTGACTCAAGCCGAATACGACACCATCACCATCAGCTACCAATCCGGCGACTATTTCTTTCTGTACTCCGACGGCGTCACGGAATGCAAAAATCCGCAAGGAGAATTATTCGGCGAGCAACGACTACTGAACTTTTTCATAGACCAACAACTACATAACGGCCTCGGCCGACCGGACCGCGATTTAACCAGCATGCTAGGCGAATTACAACAACGGCTCAAGCAATGGAGCGACGGCGAAGACTTCGACGACGACATAACCATACTCGCCTTAAAACTTAATTAAACGTGATCTCAAGCAGAAGTCTAAACCGGGTGGCGAGGTAGAGCGAAGTGACTGGTTAAAGCATGCGGTGACAGCCAAAGCACGAAGTAAAACCCAGCGTTTCACTTCATGCTTTAACAAGCCAGACAGGTGGGGATTTTAAAATTATCGCATAATTAAAAATAGCAACGCTATTAGCGAAACAAATGACGACACAAAAGGCAGCTGGTTCTAAACCGACCTTGGCGGCCGGCGGAAGCCTCGCGCCGCCGAAAAGAACCAAGCCATCATCAAGCCCTAGGGTCCTCACGCGTGGCCGCCGCCCATTCCGGCGAATAACCGGCCATCAACTCAGTATCCGGAATATCCATCACCACCGTTTCACTGGTCATCAAAGTCGACGCCACGCTAACCGCGCTACGCAATGCCGTCAACACCACCTTGAGCGGATCAATAATGCCGATTTTAATGAAATCGCCATAAACGAGTTCTTGCATGTCAAACGCCAAACGATCATTCGCTTGCCCCGTCAAATTCATAATGACCAGCTCGCTATTCAAGCCGGAATTACCTAATAGTTGCTTCAACGGCGCCAGCAAGGCCTCCTGCAAAATCCGCAGACCTTGCCGCTGCTCGGCATTTTCCGCGACAACCCGATTCAATTCAGCGATGCAACGAAACAAACCCACGCCGCCGCCGGGAATCACTCCCTCCTCAATCGCTGCTTTACTCGACAAATAAGCATTCTCGATTCTCACCATGCGCTCTTTGATTTCAATATCCGAAATCCCGCCCACGCTAAACGTACCGGTTTTCCCGGACAACAAGGCAATACGCTCCCTTAACTCATTCGCATCATGCTGATTGCCGGTCGGCGAGCCCTGACCCGGCTTACGCTGAAACAGTTGCGCCAATTCCGCGCGCAAATTCCGCAACAAAATCTCGACCTGCTCCCTATCCCCCTGACCGCCCGCAATAGTCGTACTAGAGGCGGTCACCACAACCCGTTGCGCCTGTCCCAGTTGCTCCGGCGCGGCTTGCTCCAAACACCCGGCGCGCCCTTCCAGAATCGCCGCGCCGCCGGTCAACAAAGCCAAATCGTTTAACCGGTTGATCCGCTTGTCGCCGTAGCCGGGCGGTTTAACCGCAACCGCGTTAAACACCCCGCGCGCCACATTGCGCAGCAAGGCGGACAAAGCGTATTGTCCAATGTCTTCAGCGACTATCAACAGTGGCCGGCCCTGCTCCGCCACCCATTCCAGAATTGGAACCAAATCCATAAAATCGTCAATTACACGATCATAGAGCAAAATATATGGATTTTCCAACACCGCCTCATGACGCGTTTTATCCGTGGCGAAATGCGGCGACAAAAATCCCTGCTCCCAATGTACGCCAGCAACAATCTCCAACTCATCCCGCAAATTGCCCAGCACAAAACTCAAATGTCCATCGCTCCCCAATTCCGTGACCGCCAGTTTCAACAAATCCCCTATGCCGGGCTCATTCTTACTAGCCACCGCGCAAATGGCGTCCAAATCCTCGGCATTAATTTCAGTCACCGCCAACTGGCGCAAATAATTTTCCACCACCCACAAGCCCAACTCCAAACCTTTTTTCAGCTGCATGGGTTGAAAACCGGCGGCGATGCATTTTAACGATTCCACAGCGATTTTATGCGCCAGAACGATGGCGGTGGTGGTGCCGTCGCCCACCTCTCGGGAAACCGCCCCCGACACATCGCGTAACATTCTAACCCCCAAATTGGCTACCCTATCCTGCAAGGCGAGCGCTTGCGCCACGGTGACGCCGTCACGGGTAAATACCGGCGGCAATCCATCGGTGCGGTGTTGAATCAACACCGCCGGACCGTTGCAACCCATGGTAACGCTCACCGTGCGCGCTACCGCATCCAGACCCTGCAACAAACGCAAGCGGGCTTCCGGATTATAAATAATTTGTTTTGACATAAACTTCCTGTATGCGAAAAAAAAGGTCTAACGCCGCCTTCAAATAAACCATCAATTAAAGCAATCCCTCATCAAGGCATGCCCTGCCTTGGCGCGAGATGAAAACAACACCTTGAGCCGCAGCCAAACCCAAACCAATTTTTTGTCGTCGTGATCCATGCCTAGTCTAAATGCCTCCTCCTCTTCGGATGGAAGTAATTTCAACCAATACTCACGCAACTCATCAACGCGCAAATCGCCCAGCTTATCCTGCAAGCGATTTTGCTCGACAATTAACTTTGCAATGGAAGCATCTAATTCACTAGCCATTTCGCATAGTAACATCCTATCTTCCATGGAGATATTATTTGAGCTCGACATGTTTTTGCAAAAAAATCTCTAATTAGTGCTAGGCAGAAATTTCTCCAGAAAAATCTGTTGCGAAGGAATGCCTAATTCCGCGCACACGGCATAAGTGGCGTCCACCATGCCTGGCGGCCCGCAAAGATATAAATCGGGTTTAATTCCCAAATCCTTTAAATCGCGGCGTAGAATATCCACCACGCTGCCTTTTTCACCGCACCAGCTTTCACTGGCCTTCCAAACGCAAATATTAACTTTTAACTTTGGCATTTCTTGCTGCAAATGCTGCAAGACGTCAGCATAAAATACCTCTTCCTCGGTATTGACGCCAAAATAAATAGCGCAATTCTGCGGCTCATCCCATTCGCGCATACGTCTAACCATGGACAAAATCGGCGCCAAGCCGGTGCCGCCAGCCACGAAGTAGCGCGGAGTAAACCCGTTCTCCTTCAGACCGAACACCCCGAACGGGCCTTTGACATTAATGGTTTGCCCGACAAAGGCGTCATATTGCAAGAAACTTGAAAACTTACCCTTATCGACGATCCTGACCAGAAAATCCAGCTCGCCGCGATTATTCGCGGTATTGGCCGGCGAATAGGAACGCGTTAAACTGGTGCCGGGAATTTCCAGATCGTAAAACTGACCGGAATCCAATTTGATTTGCTTATCATCGCCCCGCCGCAGCAATTTCAACTCAACCACATTGCTGGAAACATCACGCAGATTGACAATTTCCGCCTCGAAACCCAAGCCTTCCGGAGAAAATGAGATACGGTCATAGGTATAGGGAACCTCAACCTCCATATCGCTGCTTGGATAGCAACGGCACAACAACACATAACCGTCCTCCTCTTCCTCGGGCGGCAACGCTTGCACGCTGACTTTCCCGATTTCATAATCCCCCTCGGTGCACACCCCCTTGCAAGTCGCGCAACCACCCTCGCGGCAAGATGCCATCAGAAAAATATCCTGACGCAAACCGGCGCTGATGACGTCCTCGTCTTCAAGGCATTCAAAGCTAACCGATTCCCCGTCCTGGGTACGGATAGTAATTTGGTGGCTGCTCATCCGGCGACTCCTTGACGCTGCCCGCTATTCTGTGCGTTAAAAAACGCCAAAACATGGTTCACGGCATGCCGGGAAGCATTCAAAGTCAAGGAACAACCTTCCTGCACCAATATTTTGTCGCGGTAAATACTCCAACGCCACATAAACTCCAAGTCCTCTGTATAAGCAGTATAAGGCTCTTCGTCATACAACTTGGTCATGCGCTCGTTGGGCTCGAATGTCTCATCGGACGCCAATGGCACGTCCGACTCTTGATTATCAAAAAATAAATCCATCATCTCGTCTTCAGTAATCTAGTTCAGAAATCTAGTTGCTTCATTTCGCCCGCTCCCTGTATGCCGGACCGCAAGCGTCACAGGCTCCTCATAACCTTAAGGCATGGCAACCCATAACAAAATGAGAGCGCCAAGCATCCCGCCAAGCGCCCTCAAACATGCAGCCGCCCTATTTCCGCATACATTAAAACAAGGCGGCGACATTCCGCGGCGGATTATCAGTTAGCGACAACCACGTTAACGCCTCTTTCCCGGCGCAAGGCAGGCAAGTCAAGATCGTAATAGCCGGTATTTCTAATTTCCATCAACCGGGTGCCCAAAATACGGTCGGTATCTTGAAACACGTTAACCGGCATAATGGGCGGTTTGAATTTACTCCGGAAATTAATATGAATTTTTTCCGCTTCATATTTATTTTTAGCGGCATTCATTTCCGCGATCACCGCGTCGGCTTCTTTTTGCGCATCAGTGCCGAAAGCGGTGCTGTTCAAGAATTTCGCGTCGTCGAACTCCTTGTGTTTCAACAAAGCTACTTTTTCCTCGAGCTTGAGCTCGATCCAGCCCCAATCGAGTTCAAGATCATAACTTTGACGAAGCGGTGTGGTATATTTGAGGCGAAAATCAACCAATGCCTCAACGCCTTTAGCCAACGTGTTGAGTGCGCCGATTTTTTGCAGCCATTCGTCTCTTTTTGCATTGTCATGCACTAAATTTTTTGACATGTAATTCCCCTTAGGATTTATAGTCTTCCAACTGACGATCCAAGCCCATCAACTCGGAAGTAATGGTGAATTTCTCGCCCAGTGTAAATGCGCGGCCGATGGTGGAGGACACATCAACCAAAAAGTCGTAAACGCTGAATCTTCTACCCAAAATTTCCGACACTTCCTCGCAATCGACTTCAATTTTACCGGTAGCTTTCAGCCACCAATAACCCGCGCGGTCTTCCACAACCAAAGTTGGATTTTCATCCTTATGCGAACCCTGCAGCACTTCGTCAACCACGATGTTGATTTCCTCGGATTTTTTCAAAACCAACACCACCTCGTTGCTTTCGTGCACAACTTGGTTTTCCTCGGCGAAGTATTCATCATGAAATTCCTTACCGGTTTTCTGCATGATGCCAGCGCCGTATGCGTTTGAACTTAAAGACATAAATGGCTCCTAATTAAAGACCTTTCAAAATTGAACCGATTAAAGCGGCTTTATCGAATTTGTAGCTGACTTTATCCGCATAATCGACTTTCCAGTCATCGAACAGCCGGTTCAGAGCCGCTTCCACGCCAGCCTTGTCGGTGACGCCGGGAATTTGCTTAACCTTGCTGTAAATACCTAAGAAATCCTTCAAGGCATTAACGGTTCTTGGCAGCCATTTATCAATCCATGCCCGATACACGCGGCGGTTGTAATCACCGAATTCAGCATCATTGGCCAGACATTCAAAGAAAATGTCTCCGGTCACGACTTTGGTTTGTTGAAAATACAACTGTTGTTGATTAATGAAGAATGAAGTCAGATTGTCGCCATAGAACGGAGCCACCGCCTGGAAGAACTCGCGGCGCACAAACTGGCCGAACAATGGGTCGTACACACCGTGCACGGACCAAATCAACTCATTCCAGTCATAAGTCGCTTGCCACAAATCCTCAACGGCTTCGCGCGCGCCTTTATAGATTTTGCCTTGAGTCCATTCGGCCTTCGGCGCATCGGTGGATTCTTGCAATCCGGTGAACAGTTTGGCCAGGAAAGTTCTCTCCAACTGAATCATTTGCGCGTTATCGACTTTATCCAAACCGATGAAGGAAATGCTTACCCGCAAAGTGTCGCCCAAAGTATCGCGGGAAGCGGACGAATGCGCGTTGAACAAACCGTATTCGTTAAAAATATAAGCGCCCCACAAAACATTC
>CAIYSZ010000019.1 GCA_903928965.1 uncultured Pseudomonadota bacterium | reverse complement strand
TGGATACTTTTTTGGTGTCCACCCGATAGCGTGGATTGTAGTCAGATCAAATCCGGTAAAATTTTCCTGAGTTCTTAAATTTTGTGTTTTGTCGTGTACAGAGGAGATAGATACTGATTCGATTATGCAGTATCCGGAATCAAAGTATAAGCTAGCTACTGAACCAAGCGCTGGTGATATCCAAGCTGTAAAAGAAATAAATGGTTGGTAGAGTGTGTTGTAGGATTTCCCCGCTTGCCAAGGCCGTTTAGATAACCGAGTACCTAAGCAGTGTATCCATGACAAAAAACGAATTAAGCATACTTAGGCGGTAGGTATAGTTCCTTAGGGCGACTCAACCGTAGGATATAATTTATCGTTTTTAAAACCCTTCTTACTAACCCATTTTCTCAACTTAGCAGGTTGTTGATATTAGGCAATAAACACGTGTCCAGCTTCTTGCGGTAAAGCGCCTCGCCTTTCCTCATACGCTAGGAGACTGACGGTTATTTTCAAATCAGCTATATTTTAACATGATAACCCGTAAGGATTCGGCGCATGGCTTTGACTACGCCTCAGCCACTGCGTTACCAGCCGGAACACACGCTAATGAAACAATTGTGGCTTAAGCATAATAGGAGCTAGCGCTTGCAATATAAAGATTATTACCAAATCTTGGGTGTCAAGCGCGATGCGGCGCAAGCAGACATAAAAAAGGCTTTTCGTAAATTGGCGCGCAAGTTTCATCCCGATGTATCGAAAGAGATAGATGCCGATGCGCGGATGAAAGAGATTAACGAAGCGAACGCCGTGCTATCCGACCCTGAAAAGCGGGCGGCGTATGATCAATTAGGTCAAAATTACCGCCCCGGCGAGGAATTTCAACCGCCGCCTAATTGGGATGCCGGTTTTGAGTTTTCCGGCGCGAATAATGCCGATTTCAGTGATCTTTTCAGCCAATTGTTCGGCAGGATGGGGGCCGGCGAAAGGCGTGGCCGCGGCGGAGAGCCGCGTGGTTTTCATAGCCGCGGCGAAGATCACCACGCCAAAATCATGCTCGACCTTGAAGACGCCTTTCTAGGCGCTACCCGCCAAATATCCCTCCGCACGCCGCATGTAGATTCTCAGGGCCGCGTTGAGCTGATTACCCGCGCCTTGAATGTAAAAATACCCAAGGGCGTTTATGAAGGTCAAATCATGCGCTTGGTTGGCAAGGGTTCGCCTGGCGCGGGCGAGGGTAAACCCGGCGACTTGTTGCTGGAACTGCACTTTAATCCGCATCCCCGATTCAGGGTTGACGGTCTTGATCTACACGTTAAATTACCGGTTACACCCTGGGAAGCCGCTTTAGGGGCGATGGTTCCCGTCAATGTGTTTGACAGCGAAATTAGGGTGCGCATCCCGGAAGGGACTCAGAGCGGCCAACAGTTGAGAGTGCGCGGTAAAGGCATTCCCAGTAAGACGCCGGGCGATTTGATACTGGATATACAGGTGGTTTTACCTTCCGCGGCCACTCCGAAAGCCAAGGAATTTTACGAATCCATGGCGCGGGAACTGGCATTTAATCCTCGCGCCGCTAACGGGAGCTAAACATGCAACAAGCTGAATTCACCATAGACGCCGTTCCTGAAGAAAGCAGTCTGACGCTTGAGGAATTGGCGGCTATCTGCTCGGTTGAACCGGACTGGCTGATACTGCATATTGAAGAAGGTTATCTAGAGCCGTTAGCGGATTTTCAAGCCGAATGGCGTTTTTCCAGTGCTAGCTTGGTCAGGGTAACACGTATTTGGATGCTGGAACGGGATTTTGAAGCGCCGCCCGAACTGGCCGCGCTGGTGGCGGATATGCAGGAAGAAATGGCCAAGCTCAGGCAGCGTCTGCATTGCGCGGGTATTGCATAATGTGGTTTAACACACGGATAAGCTCTTGTTGATGGGTTATATTTTTTTATTAATCAGGAGAAGAAAATGGTCGTAGCAGTAACGGAAGAGAAAGGCGCAACTCAAAAGCAAGTTTCGCCGTCGCATCTATTTGGGGATGCTTATCACGAGCAAACGTTTCATTCTAACGTGGCCGAGGTCGCTTATCTTAAAGCGGAAAAAAGAGGTTTTTTACCGGGGTTTGAACTGGATGATTGGCTGGAAGCAGAACAAGAATGCCGTCTTTCTTAGCCGCGTAGATTGTAAATCAGTACTGTGCGGTATTCATTCTGCCTCCCGGCAGGCTTGACACCCGCAACCTAAGGGCTAGGCCTTAGCGATGAGTTTTGCGCCCTAAGGGGAATAATAATGAATCCAAACATGCTGATAGATACGGCCAAATTGCTGGTGTCCGGAGATAAGGGCCTGCTGGCGATGGATGAAAGCGTCCCTACCTGCAACCTGCGTTTTGCCGCCTTGGGTATACCGCAAACCGAGGCGGCGCGACAGACTTATCGGGAGCTAATAGTGGATACTCCCGGTTTAGGTGAATTCATTAGCGGTTTTATCCTTTATGATGAGACCATTAGGCAGCGTCGGAAAGACGGTACGCCCTTGGTTAAGCTCATTACCGATGCGGGCATTATTCCCGGCATCAAAGTCGATACCGGCGCTAAAGATTTGGCCTCTTATCCGCGGGAAAAAATCACCGAAGGTTTGGATGGATTGCGCGGGCGCTTGGCCGAATATGTGGGCATGGGGGCCCGATTTGCAAAATGGCGGGCTGTAATCGCGGTGGACCATTGCCTTCCCAGTCGCGGCTGCATCGAAGCCAACGCGCATGCCTTGGCCCGCTATGCCTCGCTATGCCAGGAAGCGGGACTGGTTCCCATTGTTGAGCCTGAAGTGATCATGGACGGCGGACATACGCTTGAGCGTTGCGCCGAGGTGAGCGAGGAGGTTTTACGGTGCGTTTTTGATCAGTTGTATGTGCAGAAAGTGTTGTTGGAAGGCCTGATTCTGAAACCCAATATGGCGCTTCCCGGTTTGGCTTGCCCTGCTCAAGCAACGGTGGAGGAGGTAGCGGATGCAACCGTCAAATGCTTGTTACGGGCGGTCCCTGCCGCGGTATCGGGCATCGTATTCTTGTCCGGCGGCCAAGCCGCGGAACTTGCGACCGCACATTTAAATGCCATGCATGCGCGATTTAAGTCTAGTCTGCCTTGGCCGGTGTCATTTTCTTTTGCCCGCGCCCTACAACAACCTGCTTTAAACATCTGGCTGGGCAATCCGAGCAATGCGTCGGAAGCGCAGCAAGCTTTGTATCACCGGGCTAAATGCAATCAGGCGGCGCGGCGCGGTCAATACGACGCCAAGATGGAAGAGGTGGCGCGGGGTTAAGCCTAAGTCCGCCGGATGTGTTGCCAGGGGGTTGCGATTATTGCAAGAGCGACCTTGATATTGTTTGATCTATATAGGCTAGCGAACAGCCGGTATCCCATGCCATATAGCTGGGTAAATTCGTTTGCTCTATATATGCTAGCGAACAGACTGGGAGTTAGGAAAAGCAAACAATCTTGTATACGGAATTCTCCGTTTATTAAGGGGCGACAATGAAACAAGCAGGTGTTTGGATCGACCACAAGCAGGCCTATGTGGTGTTGGTAGACGCGGATGTGGTAGTCAGTGAGCTCATTGAATCGGGTATGGAGAAACACGTTAGGTTTAGCAGTCATAGCTCAGCGGAAAATGGAACGGCGGATGATCAGCGCGATAACCGGTTTGCCGTGCACTTAAATCGATATTACGATGAAATTATTTTACATCTAGGCGATAGTGAATACGTTCTGCTGTTGGGGCCGGGTGAGGCGAAAGGGGAATTTGCCAAGCGTTTGGCCGATAAAGCGCCGAATTTGCAAATTGTCGGCGTTGAAACGCACGATAAAATGACCGAGCCGCAGATTAGGGCGAAAGTTAAAGAATATTTTCATCTTAGTACGCGGGTAGCCGTTTAAGCCGGGATAATCGTGCTATTGCAAGTCCAAGTCCAAGTCCAAGGCTCTTGGCGCAAAACCGGCCTTCGCGGTTACAGCCGTCTGTCGGGGGCTCTTTGAATATTTCCCTAAGTGCTTAGCAGCACGGTGCGAGTTGCGCTTTTCATGGATACTATGCTTTCCTAAATCATTCAGGTAGTATAATCATGAAAAGCGATATTCAATTACAAAAAGATGTTATTGCCGAGTTAAACTGGGAGCCGTCTGTTAATTCCATTGATATCGGCGTTGAGGTTAAAGATGGCGTGGTTATTTTATCCGGTCATGTCGGAAGTTATGCTGAAAAGTTGAATGCCGAACGTTCCGCGCAACGGGTTGCGGGTGTGAAGGCGTTGGCTATTGAAATTGACGTAACACTGCCCGGTATCAGCAAGCGAACCGACGCCGATATCGCCCGTTCAGTAGACAATGTTTTACAGTGGACGAGTTTTTTGCCTAGGGATGCCGTCAAAGTCATGGTTGAAAACGGTTGGATAACCCTTTCCGGACAAGTGAGCTGGGAATATCAAAGAGTTGCCGCGGTCGATACCGTGCGCTACCTGATGGGCGTAACTGGGGTTAGCGACGATATTACTATTTTACCTACCCTATCCTCAATCTCGGTCAAATCCGATATCGAGGATGCCTTAAAACGCCGCGCCCTGGTGGATGCGCGAAACATTTCGGTCGAAGTTCACGGACAGAATGTTACTCTGACCGGTAAAGTTCACAGTTGGAGCGAACGTCACTTGGCGACCCATTCCGCCTGGTCTACGCCCGGCGTAAAAAATGTCAAGGACGATATGACGCTTACTTATTAAGCTCAGCAGGCGAGGATCCGTTTAAAACGGATCCTTTTTGTTCCTGGATTAAGGACGTAATCTCTTATATTCCTAATCCATTCAGTCAGTCATTATTTTGGCTCATATTCGCTGGCCAAGGCTCTGTCGTGACTGGCTAAAGCCTCGTGTTTAGATTTCAACACACTGCTGCCTTGATCAGCGTACTGCTTTGCCAGGGAAGTTTCATAAACTTCCAAGTTCCGGTAATATTCGGCATGATTTTTAAGAAACTCGGCATTTGCTCTCGTGTCTGCCGTTGGTGGTTTAGGACCAATTGGCGGATGACTTGGTTCCGTTAAAACTTCCGCGAATAAAGGGGCTGAAATAAGGCCGATACAAACCGTTAAGGCTATTCCAAACAATTTTTTATTCATATTCGTACTCCAATGAGATTAGAAATATTTTAATATCCATAGGCTGGAAGCATAAGATATTTGTTAATGTATTTCGGACCAAACAGTACGTTGTTATCATTATCCACAAGGGAGTTGAATAAGGTCGTATTGCCTAATACGCGAGTTTATTATCTCAGTTTATCAAGTTCAACACGGTTCGCCTTCACACATTATAAGCAGTTAACAAAACAAGACTATGTTAATAAGATGTAAATAGCCTTATGTTTACAAGGTCGTAGCTTACCCATCACTATTCACGTAGAGGCTTATGGTTAAGAACTTATATGTCTGTCAACGCTGCCATAAAATGTGTCGGGTTTCCAAAGGTATGGCCACGCCGGCGCAATAAGGCACGATTCTGGCCGTAAAATCCGCGGCCGAACGCGTTGCGGGTATTGCCGCTTGATAAACGCGGCAACCCGGTTCTCCGGCGACCTGTCCTGAACACCCCATGTCATGCCGTTCCGGCGCGTGATCGGTGTTGCCTTCGGCGTAAAGTTCCACCCGTATTGAATCGGGAGCGATATCGCTGCTAAAAACCTCTACCGAAAACTGATATTGCCCATCGCGGTTCTCGACGCTGATATTGCCAAAACGCAAGGCAGGCCAGTGACTTTCCAGGCTTTGCCGCCACTCGGCTATTCTCAAACCGGCGGCGCCTTTTTCGGCGGTACGCAAATGGTACTCATAAGCGGCGGGCAGGTAGTGTTGCACGGTATATTCGGAAACAGCGCGGTTGGCGGAAAAACGCGGCGTCAATTGCGCCATGCTTTCCCGCATGCGATTGATCCAGCGCCGGGGGATATCGTTTCCGTCTCGATCATAAAACTCCGGAATGACTTCATTTTCAAGTAATTCATAAAGTTTATTCGCCTCAAGAGTATCTAGGGCGGCATCGCCGTCATGCTCTATGCCATCGCCCAAGGCCCAGCCTACCTCCGGGGTATAGGCTTCCGCCCACCAGCCATCCAGTTCAGAGAGATTAAGTCCGCCATTGACCAACACCTTCATGCCGCTCGTGCCGCAGGCCTCCCAGGGTCTCAGCGGCGTATTTAGCCAGACGTCAACTCCTTGCACCAATTGACTAGTCAAATGCATGTCGTAATCGGCTAGAAATATCACGTGCCGGCTAACCTCGGGCTGTCGAATGAAATGCGTCCATTCTTTTATCAAGGCTTGTCCCGCTTTGTCGGCAGGATGCGCTTTTCCAGCCAAGATCAATTGCACAGGTCGCCGCGGATTAGTTAGCAATTTAAGCAGACGCTCCGGATCGTGCAACAATAGGTTCGGTCTTTTATAAACGGCAAAACGCCTTGCAAACCCAAGCGTCAGGGTGTTGTGATCAAATATATGTTTCGGATCGGCAAGCACGGGTTCCGTCAAACCCGTTACCGCGCGCTGCCGAGAGAGTTGCTTTCGAACGTAGGCCACAAAAGACTTGCTGGCGGCGATGCGGAATTGCCAAAGCCGGTGGTCGGAAATTTTGCGAATATCCCGGTCTAAACTCTCCGTGGAGCCTAGCCAACGATCTTTTCCGCACGCTTCCGTCCAAAGTTCATCGGCTTCGGCCGAGTCCCAGGTCGGCATGTGTACGCCGTTGGTCACATGGCCCACCGGAACGTCATCCCGCGGCCAATGCGGAAATAGATTTTGAAACAAGTCGCGGCTGACTTTGCCGTGTAAACGGCTCACCGCATTCACGGCCCCGCTGCCCCGGATGGCCAAGTAGGCCATATTAAACGGCTCGGCCGGATCATCCGGATTTTGCCTGCCTAGGGCCAGCAATTGGCGCAAGGGTATGCCCAGCATGCGCTCGGCGTACCGCCCCAAATATTGCTCGATCAGGGCGGGGGAGAAACAGTCAAAACCGGCGGCCACGGCGGTATGGGTGGTAAACAGATTGCCCGCCCGGGTCGCGCTCAACGCCGTATCGAAGGCTTGGCCGGTTTGTTGCATGTAAGCGCGGGCTCGCTCCAAAACGGCGAAGGCGGCATGCCCTTCATTTAGGTGACACACTTCCGGGTAAATACCCAGCTCATTCAGCAGCCGCCAACCGCCTATGCCTAGCAATAATTCTTGTTTTAAACGTAATTCAACGCCGCCGCCATATAATTCGCTGGTTATCCCTCTATCTTCCGGATAATTGGCGGCATCATTACTATCCAGCAAATACAGTTTGACCCGGCCCACTTCAACCTGCCAGGTGCGCAGCCACACTTTATAACCCGGCAAACTGATTTCCAAGCGTAACCATTCACCATTCGCCTGCCGTAAAGGGGTAATCGGCAGTTGTCCGGGATCGTTATAAGGAAACAGCGCTTGTTGCTCGCCGTCCTTGCCTATCACTTGACGAAAATAGCCTCTTTGGTAGAGCAGGCCTACGCCGACTACCGGCACACCCAAATCGCTGGCGGCTTTTAACTGGTCGCCGGCGACGTTGCCCAAGCCGCCGGAATAAATGGGCAAGGATTCGCTCAGCATAAACTCCATGCTGAAATAGGCGACACAACTTAAATGGCTTTGTTTATGATTTTCCTGAAACCAGGCCGGAGCCTGCAAGGCCAAATGCCTGGTATGTAGAAGATCGTCAACATTTTTGCGAAATTCCGGATCGGCAAGCAATGCCTCAAGCCGGGCGCGCGAGACGGTTTGCAATACCACCCAGGGGTTATGCGTGATTTCCCATAGCTCGTGATCAAGCTGCCGCCACACGCCGTCGGTGGCGTGATTCCAAGACCAGCGCATATTGAGCGCTAGCTCGGCCAGGGTATCGAATCCTTCGATTTCAACTGGTAACAGACTGTATAAGGGATGGCTGGCGTGGATTTTATTGCTCATGATTTATCTTTTTCCAATAGTTAAGATATCTTGACCAAACGTTTTAAGCATTAATCTTCCATCATCTTTTAGCCAAGCTAATGCATCCGCGAAAATAGGTCTGTTGGCTAGCGTACCCTGATTGAATAAATTTCAGCGGCTGGAGTTCCTGACATAAATCGGATGCCATTACGCTGGGGGTATGGATTTTGCAACCTGACATGATAAATTGGGGCTATAATGGATATAGATGTCGAGAGATTCAGCTAATGCAACCGGAACTTATCATCATGCCAAGCGTTTACAAACTAATGAATTACAGGGTTTTGAACATCATTTTGCTCTTTGCGGCGCTTAGTCTTTTATTCGCTTGCGCCGAGATTGAAGAAAAAGAACGACTGTTGTCCGCCGCGGGCTTCAGCATGAAATACGCGGATACCCCGGAGAAACTTGATCATCTAAAATTACAGGAACAGCATGAGCTTATTCCTTTTATCAAGGATGAAAAAACCTACTTCGTTTATGCGGATAGTTCTAACTGTCACTGCATGTTTGTGGGTGATGAAACCGCTTATCAGCAATTTAATAAGTTACAGATAGAACATGAAATTGCCGACGAGCAACGTCTGACCGCCGAGATAAATCGGGAGTGGGAATTGGATAGCCGTCAATGGGACCCATGGGGGAACGGCCCATGGAACGGAATTTATGATAACGGATATAAATAATGAGATTATTTTGACCTGCGGTAAAAATCGATTAGTTGCCGGGTAGAGCTATCCAGTATTAAGCCGCTCGGCTCCGCGGCCTGTAATTCAGAAACGATTTGCGTGGCCAAGGTTTTGCCCAATTCCACGCCCCACTGGTCGAACGAATCAATATTCCAGATCACGCCTTGCGTGAACACGCTGTGTTCGTAGAGTGCGATCAGCTTTCCTAACGCCGCGGGTGTTAGCCGTTGCATTAAAATAGTGTTGGATGGATGATTGCCGTTCAGGGTTTTATGCGGCCCCAACCAGGCCGGGGTTCCCCCGCCCAGCGCTTCATCCTCCGTTTTGCCGAAGGCTAAGGCTTCCGCCTGAGCGAACATATTGGCTAGCAGTTCGTCGTGTTGACGGCCAAGCGGATTGAGCGCTTCCACAAAGCCAATGAAGTCGCAGGGGATAGTATGGGCGCCTTGATGCAGGAGTTGATAGAAAGAATGTTGAGCATTGGTTCCCGTCTCGCCCCAGTAGATAGGGCCGGTCGGGTAGTTGACCGGTGAGCCGTCCAGTGTGACGCTCTTGCCGTTGCTTTCCATCGTCAACTGCTGCAAGTAGGCCGGAAATCGATGTAAATATTGTTCATAGGGTAGAATCGCCACGGTCCGCGCGGCAAGCATATTAGCGTTCCATATTCCTAATAGTCCCATCAGTACCGGCAGGTTGCCATCGAAAGGCGCGCCGCGGAAATGCTCGTCCATTTGGTGAAAGCCGTCCAGCATGGCGCGGAAATGTTCCGGACCGATGGCTATCATGGTTGACAGGCCTATTGCCGAACACAGCGAATAGCGTCCGCCAACCCAATCCCAAACTTCAAATCTATTTTCTTCGGCCAGCCCGAAGTCAGAGACTTCCGCGGCATTGGCCGACACCGCGACAAAATGCTTCAGAATAGCGGCGGGACTTTTTAAAGCGTCAAGCAACCAGGTTCGAGCCCGATGGGCGTTGGCTAGCGTTTCCTGCGTGGTAAAGCTTTTGGAGGAAATAATGAACAAGGTTTCTTCGGGATTCAAATCGCGGGTAGTCTCAATAAAATCGGCGCCGTCGATATTGGATATGAAGCTAATAGGCAGATCGCGCCGGCTGTAATGGCGGAGCGCGGCGCAGGCCATCGCCGGCCCCAAGTACGAACCGCCGGCCCCGATATTCACCACGTGTCGTATGACTTTGCCGGTGTATCCGGTCCAACTTCCGTCGCGTACCTGATTGGAAAATGCCGTCATTTTGTTCAGCACGGCCTGCACTTGCAAGATGACGTCTTGACCGTCCAAGATGAGGCTGTCTGTTTTAGGCGCGCGCAAGGCGATATGGAGTACAGACCTGTTTTCCGTTACGTTAAGCTTTTCGCCGCGGAACATGGCATCAATGCGGCCGCGCAGGCCGGATTCCTCGGCCAGCCGCAATAGGCGTTGCACCGTTTCGGCCGTGATGCGTTGCTTGGAATAATCGAAATAGACGCCGACGGCCTCAAGCTGCATATGTTCGCCGCGTTGCGGGTCATCCGCGAACAGACTTCGCAAGTGCACGTCTTTGATTTTATTATAATGCGTTTCAAGGGCTTGCCAAGATTCGCGTTGAGTCAGCGGCACCATGACTGATGGTTCGGTATCTAAAAAGATATCGGTGAGTTTTCTGTGTAAAGACTGATTCATGTGATTGCTCTTAATTCAATTCGATCCAAAAATGACTTATCCTACGGCTGACTCCACACCCAATCGCGTATTTCCGGCATATCCTGGCCGTGTTTGGCTATATATTGTTTGTGCTCCACCAGTTTATTTTGCAAGCGCTGCTTGAGCGTGACGCCTTTGCCGCCGGTTTGCGGCAGGCGGTCGATGGCGTCCATGGCTAGATGGAAACGATCCAGATCGTTGAGCACGGTCATGTCAAACGGCGTGGTGATCGTGCCTTCTTCTTTGTAGCCGCGTACGTGGAAATTGGCGTGGTTGGCGCGACGGTAGGTTAGGCGGTGTATCAACCACGGGTAAGCATGAAAGGCGAAGATCACCGGCTTGTCGGTTGTGAACAAGTCGTCAAAATCCTTATCGGGCAATCCATGCGGATGTTCGCTTGGCGGTTGGAGTTTCATCAGATCGACCACATTGACCACCCTGATTTTCAATTCAGGCAGGTGTGCATGCAAAATGGATACGGCGGCTAGGGTTTCCAGCGTCGGCACATCGCCGCAGCAAGCCATGACCACATCGGCTTCGATCTCTTGATCGTTGCCGGCCCACTCCCATATGCCTATGCCCTGCGTACAATGCACGACGGCGGCTTCCATGCTCAGCCATTGCGGCGCGGGATGTTTGCCGGCGATCACCAGATTGACGTAATGCCGGCTGCGCAGGCAGTGATCCATCACCGACAATAGGCAATTAGCGTCCGGCGGCAGGTAAACGCGGATTATTTCGGCTTTTTTATTCACCACGTGGTCGATGAAGCCGGGGTCTTGATGGGTAAAACCATTATGATCTTGCCGCCAGACGTGCGAGGCCAGTAGATAATTCAATGAGGCGATTTTCCGCCGCCATGGCAAGTGCGCGCTCACCTTCAGCCATTTGGCGTGCTGATTGAACATGGAATCAATGATGTGGATGAAGGCTTCGTAGCAGTTGAATAGGCCATGCCGTCCGGTGAGCAAATAGCCCTCCAGCCAGCCTTCGCATTGGTGTTCGCTCAGCATGGAATCCAATACGCGTCCAGTCGGCGCCAGAAATTCGTCATTGGGAAAAGTAGCGGCGTCCCATTGGCGTTGAGTGACTTGAAACAGCGCTTCCAAACCGTTGGACAAGGTTTCGTCCGGCCCGAAGATTCGGAAATTACGCTGTTCGTCATTTAGTTTTGCAATGTCGCGCAGAAAAGGCCCGAGCACATGCACGTCGCCAATGCCATGCACGCCCGGTTCGGGTACGCGTTCCGCGTATTCGCGGAAATCCGGCATGATCAGGTCGCGCAATAACATGCCGCCATTGGCGTGGGGGTTGGCTCCCATGCGCCGGTTGCCCTTGGGCGCTAGTTCCGCCAATTCAGGTAGCAGACGGCCTTGGGCGTCAAACAGCTCCTCCGGCCGGTAGCTTTTTAGCCAGTCTTCCAGCAGTTTAAGGTGCGCCGGATGAGTAGCGGGGTCGGAGAGGGGGACTTGATGGGCGCGAAAGGTTCCTTCAATTTGCAGGCCATCAATCATCTTCGGCCCGGTCCAGCCCTTGGGCGACGCTAGCACGATCATCGGCCAGCGCGGTCTAGCCGCATTGCCGTCGCCGCGCGCTTGTCGCTGAATGTTTTTGATTTGCTCCACAACGACGTCTAGAGTCGCCGCCATGGCCTCATGCATTAGTTCTGGTTCGTGTCCTTCCACGAAGTAAGGCGTCCAACCGTAACCTCGCAACAATTGCTCTAATTCCGCGCGTGGAATTCTGGCCAGTAGGGTTGGGTTGGAAATTTTGTAACCATTTAGATGCAGAATCGGCAACACCGCGCCGTCGTTGACCGGATTGAGAAACTTGTTGGAATGCCAGGCCGTCGCCAGCGGCCCGGTTTCGGCTTCACCGTCGCCTACCACGCAGGCAACGATCAAGTCTGGATTATCGAATACTGCGCCGAAGGCATGGCTGAGCGAATAACCCAGTTCGCCGCCCTCGTGGATGGAGCCGGGGCATTCCGGCGAGGCGTGGCTGGGAATGCCGCCGGGATAGGAAAATTGCAGAAACAGCTTTTGTAGACCCGCCTCGTTCTGACCGATGTTGGGATAAATTTCGCTGTAACTGCCTTCGAGATAAGTGTTGCCGACCACCGCCGGGCCGCCGTGGCCGGGGCCTGAGACATAAATCATGTCCAGATCGTATTGTTTGATGATGCGGTTCAGATGCGCATAAATAAAATTCTGACCCGGCGTGGTGCCCCAGTGCCCCAATAACATAGGCTTGACGTCGCTAAGTTGTAAGGGTCTTTTAAGCAGCGGATTGTCGCTGAGATAAATTTGGCCTACCGACAAATAATTGGCTGCCCGCCAGTAGGCGTTAATGTTTTGCAGCAGTTCAGGATTTAACGATTGAGTTTTCATGCTTAGATCTCCTTAAATAGCCGGGAGACGCCCCGATGTATTTAAGGGAACCTCTTTATTATGCGTTGCGCGGATTACAATTGAATGAGTCTACATCGCATGATGAGCCGCGGGAAATTCATGCACGTCCGCTTCCTCGGCTTTGTTGTCTACCAGGATATTTCTGGCTCTTTCGACTTCTTGCAAGGTGCCGTGGACAAGCAGTATGAATTTATCCGCTTTCAGCGCGGTTTCGTATCGAATCACGCTATCCTTGGGAATGCCGACGCTGACCAGCGCGCCGCCCAGGGCTGTAAGCCCGCCGGTAACGACGGATAATTGCAGCGCGCCTAGAATCCAGCTCACCAGCGGTCCGCCAACGATAACCGGCCCTATGCCGGGGATAAGAAAAAATGCGGAGCCGAACAACAAGCCCCAAATCCAGCCCCAGAACAGGCCAAATTTTCCCCAGGTCGCCATGCGCTCGCCGGTATTGTAATAACCGATGACGTTTTCTTCGCTATGATAATCCTTGCCTACCACGGAAAGCTTTTTCATATCGTAGCCGGATTTTTGCAGTTCCTTGACGGCGTTTTCCGCGTCTTGATGAGTGTTGAACAGGCCGACGGCCGAACTTTCTTTTACTGACATAGTGCTACTCCATGGGTTGGGTATAAAAGCGCGGCGTTGACTGGGTAACAGACCGCCGCTTTGTAGAATACGGAACGATTAAATCAGATTTAATGAGACGAACCGGCGGCTTTATCCGCAAGGCTATTATTGATGTTGTTGGCCGGAGGGTCTGTTCGCCGGCGCACATGATAGAATTTTTGCCGTCGCCGAGGATGACATCAGCGTGAAGGCTTCTCATGGAATCACTGCTCAGCTTGTTGTGGGCTGCCATACGGCCTTGGAGGTCCGGAGAGGGTTATCCGCGAGACGCCGTAAACCCATCCATGGGGGCTTGATACCCGCTTCCGTGCGGGCAACACTCGCTACTAGCCTTCTCCGCCCGCCAAGGCCGGTGAGCCAATATGTTGCGGCGAAGCGCTGTTCTTAATCTTTCCCGAAAATAATCGAATCCGGGTGTTGCTCAAGATAATCGGTCAAGCTCCTGGCGGATTGGGCGGCGTCGCGAAGCGCCTCTAGGGATTTCGCTAGCGGTGCATCCGGCGCCAGCGCGGCATCCAGTGATTGTCCGGATTTCAGCAATGTCGTGTTGGCGGTGGTTAGCGTTTTTTCGGTGGCGAGTAAAACCGGTTGTGTATCGCGGTTGAATTGCCGTAAGGTGGCGCGGATATCCGTGGTCGCCGAATTCATGTTGGCCGCCAGTTTTGCCATTTCCCGCAGTGTTTTGTTCATGGCGATACGGTCTTGTTTGACGTCGTCGGAGGTGGTTATGTCGCGTAACGCTTTTAAGGTCGCCGCCAGATCGTCGGCGATGGCTTGTACTGGTAGCTTACGCAACTTGGCGATTATTTCGTCGGCCGTGTTTATGATTTTATCTTCCGTCGTTTGCACGGAAGGCAGTTGCACTAGATTTTTGTATTTGAATGAGGATAATTGAATCGCCTCGTCTCGATGAAATTTGAATTCCACGTACAAAAGCCCGGTTAGCAAGCTTTGGGTTTTCAGTTGCGCCTTAAGACCGGCGTCAATTAAGCGTCTGATGTATTCCCGGCTTTCTTGCGAGGAGCTGTCCGACTGTAAAGGCTGCCCGTTGGAATTGAGCATCAATTCCCGATCAATTTGGATGACTACCGGTTTAATGATGTGCGTCACGTTTTGGTCAAACTCCAAGGCGATTTCCGAAACGGCGCCAATTTGCACGCCTTCCAAAGTGACCGGCGCGCCGACTTTAAGTCCGTCCAGAACGGAATCGAAATAAATAACGTACTCGTCTTTTTTCTTTAAAAACTGGCCGCCGCCAAAAATCAAGATAGCCACTATCGCCAACGCCAGGGCGCCGACTAGGAATACACCGATACTATAGGCATTAACGGGTTTACTCATGTCGGGCCGCCGTTTCATCACGGGTCAGAAAACGGATGATTTTCGGGTCCTTGGATTCGGCTAGGAGTTGTTTCGGGGAGCCGCGAGCGATGATGGTTTTGGTTTCACTATCCAGGAATATTGAATTATCGCCTATGGCCAAGATGCTGTCCAAGTCATGCGTGACCATGACGATGGTCGCGCCAAGATGATCGCGTAAATTACGGATCAAGTCGTCCATCAACTTGGCCGTGACCGGGTCTAAACCCGCCGACGGTTCATCGAAAAACAATATTTCCGGGTCCAAGGCCATCGCCCTGGATAGCCCGGCGCGTTTTTGCATGCCGCCGCTGAGTTCGGAGGGATAATAGTCTTCAAATCCCGCCAGCCCGACCAGAGCCAGTTTATAGGCCACTATGTCGCGAATCCGCTCCGCGTCCAAACGGGTGTACTCGGTGAGCGGCAGAGCCACGTTCTCGAACAAGGTCATGGCGCTCAACAAGGCGCTGCTTTGAAACAATACGCCTATGCCGCGCAAAATCCCTTTTCTGGCATCGGGTTCCGCTTGCCACAAATTTTCTTCGCCATAAAATACTTCGCCTGTCGCGGGCTGCATCAAGCCGATCAGGTGCATCAATAAGGTGCTTTTACCGCAACCGCTGCCGCCCATGATGATAAAAATGTCACCGCGATTGATGGTGAAATTGAGATCGCGTTGAATCAGCGCATCACCATAGGCCAGACTCAGGTTTTTGATGGTCAGGCAGGGTTGGGTCATTTTATATGCCTAGCCGATTACAGATCATGGTCATCAACGCATCGGCGATGACGATAAATAGAATGCCGGTTACCACCGCGGAAGTGGTGGCGTCGCCAACCGCCGACGCACTGCGTCCGCATTGCATGCCGCGCAAGCAACCGGATAGCGCGATTAGAAAACCATAGACTGAGCACTTGATCACACCCATGGCGATATCTTTGATATGCACCGCCGCCGCGGTGCGATCCAGATATTGCACAAACGATATATCAAAAAAATTCACGGTCACTAACGCGCCGCCGGCCATGCCCATGAAATCGGCGTATAGACACAACATCGGTAACATCAAAACCAGCGCCAGCATGCGCGGCAGCACCAGAAAAGTCATGGGTTCAAAGCCCATGGTTTTTAGGGCGTCGATTTCGCTGTTAACTTGCATGCTGCCCAGCTCGGCGGCAAAGGTTGCGCTGGTGCGTCCGGTCATGATGATAGCCGCCATGAGGCCGCCCATATCACGGGACATGCCTAAACCGACCATGTCGGCGATATAAATTTCCGCGCCAAACAGTGTTAATTGCACCGCGCCGACAAAAGCCAGAATCAAGCCGATCAATACACTAATCAAGGTAATGATGGGCAAAGCCGCGGGCCCGCAGTCCCGGATGTACAGCCAAAAATCGAGCTGCCGAAAATGCGTCTTGCCGCGGAGCGAAGCGTAAATACTTAAAGCGAGTTGGCCGATAAACACGATTTGCGCCTGGGTGTCGGCATAAAATCGCATGGCGAAATGGCCTAACATTGCCAGCCAATGGTTTTGCACGGTTTTGCGACGCGTATCGGCCGCTACTGGTACGGCATAAACCAAATTTAACAAACCTTGAATACCGGCGGGCAGGGTGCTGGTATCCACTTTAATCTTGTGTTTTGCGCTATGATTAATCAGACGTATCAGTTCCGTCATTAACAAACTATCCCAGCGGCCTAAGTCCGCCGTCGAGAAAATCAGCTGCTCGATATTTGAGCCGCCATCCAATTGAGAATAGATGGTTTGCACGGCCGGTATCTCGGCATTAATCACCCAGTCGCCTACAAATGCGGCTTCCAGGGTTTTTTCCTTACTGTTGACGTTGATGGCGCATGGAATTTTTTCTGACATGACGCGTTTAGAATAGGTAGTGAATTAACTCGACTAAAAGACCTGAATTCATGATGGATGACGCCATGGCATGCATGTGTTTTCTAAGACGAGGGGGGATTTTTTACATAAAAACCCGTCTTCCCATGAATGGGAAGACGGGTTAGAATTTGCACAGCGACTAACAACTTTACACTGCAAGGAATTTCAATCTGAGTGTTAGCTTTGAGTCTTTGCAGTGTTTTTTGTTAGGCTTTATGCGATTCCGCATAAGATTTGCAGACTTCCTCGGCATGTTCGTTTGCATGCGCCGCGTGTCCGGCAGCGATTTGAGCATGGTGAGCGGCGGTTTTATGGTCGCCGGCGCCGTGTTCTTTTGCGGCTTCTACATGATGTTTGGCGGCCAGTGTATGGTGCTGAGCCGCTTTTTCATGATTGTCTTTGATGTGAACTTTTGATGCTTCTTCTTTCAATTGTGTTTGTGACATGTTTATTCCTGGTTAAATTATCTATTATGTAAGCCAGAGATTGGCTGACAGTTTTATTATGAGCGTTTGCCGTAAATAGTACCGTTCGTTGTCGAACAAAGACTGAAATCATTCAGGTTGTTTAACATGAGTAATACGGCCGCGGTAATCGCCCTACTCATACAGACGTAAGCGGTTAACAATAAGTCTTTATACCTTTCATTAACATAGTCTTTTTTGTTAGCTGCTTGTCGCTTTGGGGCTTATTCTTTAAATGATGGCCTTGTGGTGCAAGATGCCCAGAATACCGACCACAATGAGATACAGGGCCACGAAATAATTCAAAAATCTGGGAATCAGTAAAATTAAAACTCCCGCCACTAGGGCTAGCAAAGGTTCGGTGGGAATATTCATTTAAATTTTTCAACCACACTGGCCACGCCGGTTCTAAGCTCGTGCCAAACGTTTTCGGCGGTTTCTTTAACCGATTCCCAGGCATCGCCGCTGGAGGTCTGCAATTCCTTGATTTTTTCCGCAGCCTCTGTTTGTTTAACGCGTAAAGCGTCGATATCCGCATGGTATTTCAGCTTTACATCCTCGGCGGCGGTTTCGGCCTTGACTGTTAATGCATCGATTTGCGCGCTCCACTCTTTCAGTTCCGCGGCCAGACGATCAATATACTCTTCTTTAGTTTTCATGGGCTTCTCTTAATTAATGGTTTATGGATAATTTAATATAATTTAAGCGGTTCGGAACGGCGAATGCCTGCTGATTTTCGCCGCCAAACGTTTGCCGCGGCTAGCGCTGCGCAATATTGCCGTTTTTGTCGGATAGAATGATTTCTACCCGCCGGTTTAATTGACGGTTAGAGGCGGTTCTGTTGTCGGCGACCGGATATTCCTCGGCATAACCGCGGGTTCTGATACGGTCATCGCCGATGTTTCTGTCTTGCAACACCGTTCGCACCGAATAAGCGCGTCTTTCGGAAAGTTCCTGGTTGTAGGTGTGGCTGCCGGTGCTATCGGTGTAACCTTCAACCATTACTTTATAGGCTGGATACTGGCCTAGAAAATCGGCCAGCTTTTCCACGTTGCGGATGCCGCCGGATTCCAGTTGCGCTTTGTTAGTGCGAAACAATACATCGCCTAAGGTGATCATGTAGCCGCGTTCGGTTTTTTCGGCGTTTAATTCCCGTAGCTGCGATTCCTGTTGTTCTAATAGCGCCTGATCGCGGGCCGTATTGGCCCCGGCTACCGCCAACTGGCGTTCGGCCGTGTTGGCTTCGGCGGTTCTTGCATCCAGGCGGACTTGATCGCGTTTGGATGTGGCATCGGTAACCGCTAGTTCCGCAATTTTGCGATTAGCGGTCTCCCTGGCAATAGCGACGCGCTGGCTAGCCATATAGGCCAAATGATTGACTACTGATTCATCATCGTCATTATTAAACGCGGCGTCCGCTTGATTCAGCGTATCGCCGGCGTCTTTCATTTCCAGCCCGGCCTGATTGGATATATCGGGATTAGCGCGCGCGATGTTGAAATTGTAATGCGCTTCCGTCAGCGAGGCGTTTTTCGGTGTGGAACTACAGCCGGATAAAATGGCCGCAAGAATGAGCGTTATGGGCAGGTATCTATTATTTTTCATGATGGACTCCATTGAGCTTTATTGAGTTTTACGGTCGATTTCTTGACGCAGTACGCGGTTGTCTTCCAATAATTGGCTGACCGCTTTTTGGGCCTTGGTCGAACGCGCCGTCACGGCCGCCAGTTGTGCGTCAACCTGGGCTTCTTCAGCCAAATTGCGCGCGGTAAGATAGTCCTCGTTTGCCATGGCTTGCTCAGCGGCATCCATTTTGATCATCGCTGAATTAAACGGCAGCGGGGCAAATTCGTTGCCGCCCGCGCTGTTGGCGTTTGTGATCTCGGCCTTGGAAACCGCGAGTTGTGACGTCGGCGGCGGGACGCTGGCGCATCCCGCCATAAATAGTGCAATAGCCACGGTTACACCGATGGTCATCCGCAATTGAGCTGATCTTGGGGGGTAGAATTTATTCATGATTATTTTCCTTTGCGTTAACGGAAGCTCTAAATGCGCACTTCGACAAGCTCGGTGCGAACGTTTACTCGGTACTGATTTAACGCTTTTTTGAAACTAAACTCAGTTCGTTAAGATACATAAGCTATTAACGATAAGTCTCCACATCTAGCCATGGATAGCCTACGGCTTTGTAAACGACCTTTTACATCTCATTGAAACAGTCTTTTTTGTTAGCCGCTTAAGCGTCTGTTGCGATAGCGGGCCAAGGCCCAAAGCGGGAAAAACTTAGAATATCCATGATATTTAAGATAAAGAAACTTAGGGAATCCGGGTGCATTTGAGCTAGGCTCTTTCCAAAATCCGTCCGCTTCTTGGTTTTTAAGCAGATATTTAACGCCGCCGCGAGCCTCCGGGCTTTCCGCTTCTCCCGCCGCCAGCAAGGCCAGCACTGCCAGCGCGGTATGGAATGCAGTGCTGGCATAAATCGCTTTTACATTGGCCGTATCTAAATAACTGTCATTACTCTCACCCCAACCGCCGTCGGTGTGTTGTATCGACTTTAGCCAGTGAACGGCTTTTTGCAGGTCCGGGTCGCTCTTGGCTATGCCTGCGTTTTCAAAACCGGTGAGCACCGACCAGGTCCCGTAAATGTAATTGCTTCCCCAGCGGCCATACCAGGAACCGTCGCTTTTCTGTTGTTTCCGCAAGAAGAGCAGGCATTTTTCTATGACAGGGCGGTATTCCGGGCATTGGTTTAGACGTTGGCTAAGAAACATCAGACAACGGCCGCTGACGTCCGCGGTGGGCGGGTCCAACAAGGCGCCGTGATCGGCGAAGGGGATGTGGTTGAGATAAAGATGGTCGTTATCGGCATCAAAAGCGCCAAAACCGCCATTTTTGGATTGCATGCCGGCTATCCAGTCACCGGCGCGCGTGATGGGTTCTAAAAATTTGGGGTTATCTGCCTGTACCAAGCTGAGCGCGACTACCGCCGTATCGTCGAGATCCGGATAATAGCTATTGCTGAACTGAAAAGCCCAGCCGCCGCCGGGTAAATTGGGCCGCTGTTTTTGCCAATCGCCGGGCTCGTCTCGTAATTGTTTTTCGGTTAACCAGTGTAATGCCGCGTTCAGGGCTGGTTTTACCGCTCTCTTCGTATCCGCGTCATGGCGGCTGATTTCCTGTAGGATCAAAGCCATCAGGCCGGTGTCCCATACCGGCGAAACACAAGGCTGGCAGTAGGCGACGTTGTCTTGGATGACCAACAAGCGGTCGATGGCCGCCCTGGCGATGCGGCATTTTTCATGATTGCCGGGTAAACCTAAATAATCCATCGCCGCATAGGCGTTGACCATGGCGGTGAATATGGCTCCCAAACCATCGTATCCGTTCAATCTGGCCATGAACCAATCGCGCGCCTTGGCCGTGGCTAGGCGGCGTATGAAGGCGGGAATCAAGGGTTCAATGCGTAGCCCGGCGCGATCTAAAAGCAAAATGGCTTTGCCTAGCGGCGTTTTGACGTGGGAAAAATAATTTTTTTCTTCATCCGGCGAAATCAGAAACAATTCCGCCACCCCAAATTTACCGGGATTACGCGCCTTGACTTTGTAAGTGCATAAAATAAGCAGCGGAACCATGACCGTGCGCGACCAATAGGATACTTTGTCCAGATGAAACGGAAACCACTTGGGCAGCAGCATGATTTCCACCGGCAAAAAGGGGGTGGCGCGCCAGGGCATTTGCTCGAACATGGCCAGCATGATGCGGGTGAATACATTGGCTTTCGCCGCTCCGCCCTTGGCCAAAATCCAGTTTCTGGCTTTGATCATATGCGGCGCGTCCAGGCTGTCGCCGGCCATTTTCATGGCGTAATAGGCCTTTATGCCGCAGCTGATATCGCCCGCGCCGCCGGCATACAGTGGAAAGCCGCCGTCCGCTAGTTGATGGGCGCGCAAATAATTGGCAATCTTGGATTGTAGGACTGGGTCGATTTCGTCCATAAAATGCATCATTAGGATGTACTCGGCCGATATGGTGCAATCAGCTTCCAGTTCAAATACCCAATAACCTGGCTCGCTTTGCAGGCCCAGCAGTTTTGCACTGGCCAAGGCAATCGCGCCGTCCAGCGCACTGTCTAGCGTCGCCGGGGAATGTGGCCGGTAAGTGAAGTCGTAATCCAGGCCGGAATTTGAAAATGTTTCTCTTAGCATGGTCTGGTTCTCTCTAATTCCACCTTTTGTGAGTTTTCGCCGGGTAGATTTGGGGGAATGGACTGCCGGTTTTTTTCAGCCGGGTAAATGCGGTAACCGGGTAAACCGGATTAATGGTTTTTACTGGGCTTGCCTTTTATTCGGCCCAGGACAGGGACAGCGAAGCGTGTTTTGCGCCTTCGAGATTGATGTGTTTATCAATGACTTTTCCGTTTCTATCGAGTATGAGGCTATATCGGCCGGGTTTCAGTTTGGCGAACAGCATGGGGCCATCGGATACGGCTTCAAAACAGAGCTTGCCTTTTGCATCCTTGACACTAACCTTTACATCACTAATATAATCGCCGCTATCCTTTTCTGAAAATACCAGATTTAAGTTGTATTCTGACTTTACGTCCTTCATCGCCTGTTGTTCTTCTATGCCCACTCCGCCGCTGATAAAAGTGACCTCGCCTTGGGTTTGCGGCTGGATTGCCGTCTGATCCGCGGCTGCCGGGTAAGCAATCACAAGCAAGGGAATCAAAAATGCCATTTTTTTAAAATGTGTCTGTAATCGTTGCATAAGAATTGCTCCCAGAGCTTGAGGTATTAAAGTTGTGGGAAGTTTACCCGCTAAGCTTGGCTGGAGTCTGTACGGCATAGCACATAAGGGAGGGCCTGAACTTATGGCCTTAAGTTTTCCGCAAGTTCTGCGTTCAAACCAATGAACGTACGTTAGCAGACGGATGGCGCAACATCATTTTGCTAATGTATCCAACAATATGTAGAGGTCTACGCCATGAAAAGCGCTATTATTGGAAACCGCCTACTGCAAGACTCACATCAACCATGCTCCTTAAACCTCGTCGGAGAATAACTCTTGACATCCAACAGAATAGCCATCCCTATCGCCAATCGCCTGTTGGCGGGCTTACCATGCAAGGACCGGGAACAGTTACTTGCGGATTGCGAACAAATTCAACTTATTTTCGACGAGCCGCTCTATGCCGCCGGTGAACGCATTCAACACGTTTATTTTCCCATAGGCAGTTTTATTTCACTGGTGACGCCGTTGGATAAAGGTTCGGGATTGGAAGTCGGTTTGGTGGGTGATGAGGGCATGGTGGGAATCACCCTGATATTGGGTATTGACGTTTCGCCATTTCAGGCTTTAGTGCAGGGGGAAGGTCCGGCTTTACGCATACCCGCACATTTATTTTTGCAAAAATATGAACTCAGTTCCGCGCTACGGCAGCAATTAAACCGTTATTTGTATGTGACAATATGCCAGTTGGGGAAAACCGCGGCATGCTGCCGGGTGCATGTGGTGGAAGCGCGTTTGGCCCGCTGGCTATTGATGACTCAGGATCGGGCGCATTCGGATACCTTCCACATCACCCACATTTTCTTGGCGTATATGTTAGGCGTGAGGCGGGTAGGCATTACCAAGGCCGCTAGTTCTCTGCAAAGGCAAAAATTGATCCATTATCGGCGCGGCGTGATCACTATTATTGACCGTGGCAGCCTGGAGTCGGTTTGTTGCGGATGTTATCAGAGCGACAAACAGATTTATGAAACTATTATGAAATAATTACGCTTTAGTAATTATGACGCCTCGGTAATTATGAAGAAAACAATCGAAAAAGCGGAATGGTGGCTCAAACCCGTCGCCGTCTACCAGCAGGAACTGGCGAGCGATGCTAAGGGCTTGTCTAGCGCGGAAGCGAGTTCCAGGCTCTCGAAATACGGTCCTAATCAATTTCGCGGCCGCCGGCAGGCTTCCATGTTGCTGCAATTCCTTTCCCGGTTCAAAAATCCGTTGGTCATTCTGTTGTTGGCGGCCAGTGCAATTTCCGCTATTACCGGGGAAATCGCCAATTTCATTATTATTTCAGTATTGGTGATGTTTAGCGTCACACTGGATTTCGTGCAGGAGCATCGTGCGGGCAAAGCCGCGGAGAGTTTGCGCCAGTCGGTTGAGGTGCGGGCGACCTTGCTTCGCGACGGCGAAGCGCGGGAGACGCCGGTCACCGACGTGGTTCCGGGCGACGTAGCCCTATTGTCAGCCGGCGACATGCTGCCGGCGGATGGCCTTTTGCTGGAAGCGTGCGATTTATTCGTCAAACAAGCCTTGCTGACCGGCGAATCCTATCCCGTTGAAAAACGTCCGGGTAACTTAACGGCCGCCGCGACCGACTTGCAAGATGCGGTGAACGCGGTATTCATGGGAACCACGGTCATTAGCGGCAGCGGCAAAATGCTGGTGATTAAAACCGGCGCCAAAACCGCTATCGGCGCTATTGCCGATAGCATTACCCGTAAGCCTCCGCCGACTTCTTTTGAAATCGGCGCCCAGCGCTTCGGCATGCTGATCATGCGCTTGACGGTGTTGCTGGTGCTGTTCGTATTGTTGGTGAATGCCTTGCAAGGCAAACCGTGGTTGGAGTCATTCCTGTTCGCCGTGGCGCTGGCGGTGGGGCTAACGCCTGAGCTTTTGCCGATGGTGGTGTCCGTCACCTTGTCGCGGGGGGCCATGCATATGGCTAGGAAACGGGTTATCGTCAAACATTTATCCTCCATCCAAAACCTCGGTTCCATGGATGTGTTGTGCACCGATAAGACCGGCACGCTGACCGAGGCGAAAATTAAGCTGGAGCAACACTTAGACCCGCAAGGAAATAAAAGCGCTTGGGTGCTGGAACTGGCTTATCTCAACAGCTACTTTGAAACCGGCTTGAAGAGTCCGTTGGATGAAGCCATTCTGGCCCACGGCGATATTGATGTCGGCGGCTGGAAAAAAGTCGATGAAGTGCCGTTCGACTTTGAACGGCGGAGGGTATCCGTGCTGCTGGATAAAGGGAATAGCCGATTCTTGGTGGTAAAAGGCGCGTCCGAGGAAATTATCGGCCTTTGCACCCGTTATGAAGAACAGGATAATAAAACGCCGATTCCACTGGACAAGATCAGCCGGGAACGGATACACGCCGAGCACGTGGCTTTGGAAAAACAAGGCTATCGGGTGTTGGGCATCGCTTGGCGCGAAGTGCCGTTCGACCATCCGCATGCCGTTATCAGCGACGAAACGGAGCTGGTGTTCGCGGGTTTCGCTAGCTTTCTTGACCCGCCCAAGCAGAGCGCCGGCGCGGCGCTTGCGGCGTTGAGGGATTGCGGCGTGGCGGTGAAAATCGTCACCGGCGACAGTGATCTGGTGACCCGGCATATTTGTGAGGAGCTGAACATTCCGGTAATCGGGGTGTTGACCGGCAAGGAAATCGAACAAATGGATGATTCGGCTTTGCAAATTAGAGTGGAGTCGGCGAACTTGTTTTGCCGGGTTAACCCCGGACAAAAAAACCGGGTCATTTTGGCTCTCAAGGCCAGAGGTCATGTGGTCGGTTATCTGGGAGACGGCATTAATGACGCGCCGTCGCTGCATTCGGCGGATGTGGGGTTGTCGGTGGATTCCGCGGTTGATGTGGCGAAGGAAGCCGCGGACATGATTCTGCTGGATCAAAATCTGCACGTACTATACGAAGGGGTGCTGGAAGGCCGCCGTACCTTCGGCAACATTATGAAGTACATCATGATGGGCACCAGCTCCAACTTCGGCAATATGTTCAGCATGGCTGGCGCGGCATTATTCCTGCCATTTTTGCCCATGCTGCCCACGCAAATTCTGCTCAACAATATTCTCTACGACATATCGGAAGTACCGATTCCGTTGGATGAAGTGGATAGAGAAGAACTTCGCAAGCCTAAAGTCATGAACATGAATTTTATTCGCGATTTTATGTTGGTGATCGGGCCGATCAGTTCGGCTTTCGATTTTCTGACCTTTTATATTTTGCTGACCGTACCGAAAGCCGATGAAACCCTGTTTCAAACCGGCTGGTTTATCGAATCGCTTTCTACTCAGGTGTTGGTCATCTTTATCATCCGCACCCGCGGCAATCCGTTTAAAAGCCGCCCTCATCCCATATTGGCGGCGACATCATTTGCCATGGCGGCTATTGGCGCCGCACTGCCGTTTACACCTTTAGGAGCCTATTTTGGTTTCGTTCCGCCGCCGGCGCGGTTTTATTTTATTCTGGCCGCGATGGTGCTGGTCTATCTAGTGATGGTTGAAGCGGCAAAACAGGGCTTTTACCGTTGGCACGGCAGGGCTTGAATTAAACAGCGAATTTGAGGGAGCCCATAAGGCTGTTAACAATAAGTCGCTATCTGTATTGTCATGGTTAGTTTTAATAGGATGCGCTGAATGCAATGCAGCGTATCGTTTTGCAGAATCGTTTTGCAGCATCGTATTCCAATTGATGCGCTTCACGCTGTTCAGCGTATCCTATTTTTTGGATTACAGCAGTATTTAATATTACTCTTTTTTGTTTTCCTTCTTTGGTGGAGCAGGGTGCGGGGCTGACGGATGCGGCGCTGATTCATGTGGCGCCTTTTCGCGAGGAGCCGTTTCGTGCGGAGCCTGTTTCTCAGAAGCCTTTTCTTGCGCGGCCTTGTTTTCCGTAGCCTTTTCCTGTGAAGCTTTTTCTTGCGCGGCTTTGTTTTCCGTAGCCTTTTCCTGTGAAGCTTTTTCTTGCGCGGCTTTGTTCTCCGTAGCCTTTTCTTCTGAAGCTTTTTCTTGCGAGGCCTTTTCCTCGGATACTTTTTCCCGTGCTGGCATCGTTTTGGCCGTGGCTTTTAGCGATTCCGGATTAACTTCACCTCCAGCTTCTTTGGCTGGCACGGCGCTTTTCTCAGAGAAGTCGCCAGCCTTTGCGGTTGCGGCAATCTCGGGTTTGCCGCCGTTGTTTTTCGCAAGCAGCTTAGGGTTTTTGCTGGCGGCGGCTTGATGTTGGGTTTGTTCCGCCGTGGGCTGAATGTGGCGCCCGTGCGCCGCCTGCTCTTCCGCCGGGGTCGGCGTGGCCGTGGTACCGCCGGCGCCGCCATGGTAACTGACGTGACTGTTGTTGTTCGTGTTGTTTTCAATGACGGTTTTATTTACGTAGACATTGTTAGTGTTACCGCCTACATTCATCACCGCGGTGTTGTAGAAGAAAGCGCCGCCGCGCCATTCGCCGCCGCCGAATCCTAGGCCGCCGAAGCCAAAGCCGTAGTTCACGCCGCCGTAGTATCCAACTTGGGGTCCCCAGTAACCTTGATTAAATTGATAAGCTCCATTTCCCCAACCCCAGTAACCGGGCGTCCAAAGCACGCCGGACATAGGCGGCTGAACCCATGTTCCAGGAACCCAGTAATATCCTTCATCGCTCCAATGCCAGTAACCGGGCGTCCACAAATAGCCGGCCTGCGGGATAACAGGCTGCTCGTAAACTGGCAGCGGCGGCGGCGCTACCGTTACCGAAAAAAATATTTGCCCATAGGCCGCGAATGGCATGATGAGCGTCAATACTGCGAATAGCAGCGAATTGGTATAGCGTGTCTTGTGCATGAAGTAGTACTCCTCTATAAATGTAGCGATAAGGTAAGGATGGTACGGTCAAGACTGAAACCAAGTCTGTGCGGTAACAAACTGTTTACAAGACTGTAGGCTACCCATGACTATTCACGTGGAGCCGTGTCTTACGTAAAACGTAACTCTTCTATAACTGTTAAGATACCGCTTTATTCATGTTACGGGATCACATGTTTAACAAGCGCTTAAATGAAAGTTGGTTGCGGCAATTGCTTAATCCTAAAGTGTCGCAAAGCGAGTTGCAGGCCAAATTGCAATTGGTTCGGCGGGATTTGCCCGTTCCCGTGTTTGGTTGCTGGGCAAGGCGCAAAGCGGCAAGTCATCCATCATTCAGGGCTTGACCCATTCCAGCCGGGTTGAGGTGGGAACCGGGTTCCGGCCGTGCACGCAACGTGCCGAGGTGTTTGACTTTCCTAGCGCCGATACGGCGTTTTTGCGTTTTCTGGATAGCAAAGGCTTGGGCGAGGCCGATTATGATCCGCAAGAAGATTTGGCTTTGTGCGGCGAGCAGGCGCATTTGTTGCTGGTTGTGATTAAAGCCATGGATCACGAGTTGGACGCCGTCGAGTCGGTGTTGCGCTCTATTCGGCAAGCGCATCCTGAATGGCCTCTGTTGATCGCGCAAACTTGTTTGCACGAGGGCTATCCGCACGGCATGGATCATCCGCAACCCTATGCCTATGTTGACGGCGGCGACGGCGGGCTGACGCCGCCCGACCTGTTGCGCTCCTTGCGCGCGCAACGGGAGCGGTTTAAAGCCTTCAATTCGCGGTTTGCGGCGATTGATTTTACTCAGCCCGAGGACGGGTTTAATCCGCGGCTTTACGGGCTGGAGGCGTTGTGGGACGCTATTGAAACCGCGCTGCCCTTGGGTTTGCGGCACATGTTGCTGCAAGACGAGGCCGCGGGGCAGGTGAACGACGTTTACGCCGCGCACGCGCGGCCGCATGTGATCGGTTACGCCATTTCTTCCGGTCTTTTGGCGTTGACGCCGGTTCCCATGATCGGCTTGCCGCTGGTGGCGGCTTGTCAAGGCAAGCTGTTTCATAGCATCGCGTCGATTTACGGCTTGCCGTTTACCATGCGCTCGGTGTATGAAGTGGCGAGCGCGGTGGGTTTGGGGTCCTTGAGTTTGGGGTACGGCGCGCGTGAGCTGGCTAAGCTGGCGCCGGGCTGGGGCAGTGTGGTGTCCGGTTTGTCCACCGCGGCGATTACCTATGCGCTGGGTATGACCTTATGTTTTTATTATTCCAGCGCGCGCCGCGGCGAGGCGTTTAGCGCGGAAATGTTGCGCGCCGTTTACCAGCGTGAGCTGGAGTATGGGCGGGAATTGTTGCGGGACCGGTTTAAATAGGAGCTAACGGCATGCGTGTGCGCGGATTATGGCCTTGGTTGGCGCTTGCCTTGCTGGGCGGCGCGCCATTTTTAATGTTAATGGCGGCCGGCGGCTGGTGGCTGTGGCAGGAACATCGGTTTTGGATGTGGCTGTCGGTTTCGGTTAGCTGCAGCGGCGTGGCGTGGATTTTAGCTAGACTTTTGAAAAGGCGGCGTGAGCGGCGGCATGCGACGGGTCTGGTCTTGCCGCAATTCGCTCTGTCGCAATTGGATGCGGCGGTTTGGGGAGAGGTGGCGGCGCTGGCCGAGCAGGCCAAACAGGATAAATCTTTTCAAGTCGATGAATTGGAGCATTGGTTGTGGTTTGGCAGGCGAATTTTAGCAGCGGTGGCTAAACATTACCGCCCTAACGCCAAGCATCCGGAATTGGAGATACCGGCCACGGAGTTGCTTATCATCATGGAGCGGGTCAGCCGTGACATGCGTGAGCAGCTGCATGCCAATTTGCCGTTCAGCCATGTGCTCACTTTGGCCGACGGCCTGAATTTGCAGCGCTGGCTGGAGCATCTGGATGAGGCCAGAACCGCGGTAAGGTTGGGCAGGTTGTTGTTGAATCCGTTTGCCGGAATTTTAAACGAAGCTAAAAATTACGCGCAGGATAAAGCGGCGGGTTTGACTTTGCCGTTGCTGCGTAATTGGCTGTTGGATACCTACGCGCAAAAAGTCGGCGAATACGCGATTTTGCTGTATAGCGGCCGCTTGAAAGGGCCGCCGGAGCGTGGCGAAGCCTTGTCCGAGCCGTCGCGGCTGGATTTAAGGCAAGCGGAAGCGCGGCAAGAAGGGCTCGCCGCCGAACCGTTGCGCATTTTGACGGCGGGACAAACCAAGGCCGGTAAATCGACTTTAATTAATGCTCTGTTCGGCCGGCCGCGGGCGGCGACCGACGTGATCGCCTGCACCGCGGCCTTGACGCCGTATAAGCTGGACCAGAACGGCGAGCTGAGCGGTCTGATTTTCGATACGCCGGGCTATGGCGAAAACACGCAGTGGATTAGCGATAACCAGCGGGAATTGGATAAAACCGATTTGCTGTTATTGGTCTGCAACGCCAATAACGCGGCGCGCGCCGCGGATCGCGGATTTTTGACCGCTTTTCAACGGCATTTCACGGAGCAAGCCAAGCGGAAAATGCCGCCGGTCATTGTGGTGGCGACGCACATAGACCAACTGCGGCCTATGCGCGAATGGAGCCCGCCTTATAATTTGAACCCGCCTGACAGTGATAAGGCCCGGAATATTCTGGCCGCCCTGGACGCTATTCGCGAGGATTTGCCGCTGCCGGCCGATACGCCGCTAGCGGCGGTATGTTTGGGCGATAGCCAGGGCCGGGCGGATTACAATGTGGAGGCGATTATCGCCGCCATGGGCCGGCAAATGAACGCGGCGAATCAGGCCAGGTTGCTGCGTTGCCTGGGCGATACGGAAAATCAGGATAAATGGCGGCAGGTTTGGCGGCAGGGGGCGAATTCAGGGCGCTGGTTTTTGCGGGGGCTGGGCAAGATTTTGCCTTGATGAACGTTTGGGCTACCAAGCTAAGTCGGGACAACTCTAAAGCCGGCAACTACTTGAGGTCTTAGCGGGCGGAAAAAGGCTAGGAGCGAGTATTGCCCGCCTGGGATGCGGGCTTTAAGCCCCGTTTGCCAAGACTGTAGGGCGCCTTGAAAAACTAACATTTTTACCATCCAAGCTAACCCAACCGCCTGTTTTTAATGGCCTGCGTTTTTCAAAATTGAGGTTTTGCGAAGTACCCTGTATACAACCCGCAACCTAAGCGGAATCCATGACAAAAACAAATCTTCCCTGCATAGACGGGTAGCCGAAATTATGGCCAGCATTTAGTCGGGATGATAGCGCTAGCTAAGAAAAAGGCCGTTGATGTAAAGCCCTAACCTTACTGCGTGATATAACGCAATCTAACCGCGTTAAATAACATAGTTTAATTAAACTTGTTTCAGTGTGTGAAAAATAGAAGTATTTTTTCAAGCTTGCCGCCTAGGTAATCACAGTGAAGTTCTTGTATATCTTTCTTCTAAAATACTCATAAAAATCATTGTTATATGATTTTAGCGCCAGTCAATGGCATAATGGCTAATCTAAAAAAACTCAGTTGCTTTTCAATAGACAAATTTTTTTGTATCAGTTCAGCTCCTCCCCCTGTTTTGAGTCTTTTCGTTCATAACCTGTTGATTATCTGTCATGCCATTATCATCAGGATGGCTTTTTAGGGTAGAGGTCTGAACGGTTGCATTTTTTTGTTATTTAGAAACTGAATCTTTGTCCGGCGTCAAAATCGCGGGCTTATTTAAACTATGTTATTTCACACAGTATGCCCTTCGGGACAAGTGCGCATGCGCGTGGGTTCGGTATGGATGGCCATTGTTTGATGAAATTTTTGCCGTGAATAGAGTCAGACTTTATGTTAGTTTGCCAAAATCAGGTGAAATCATGCAATTTTTAGCTAAAGTTCGCAACCATACCTAAAAAATCAGATTGATATTTATGTGGCCTCATTTTTGCTTGTTTATCGATGCTGTATTAAAAAAATTGTGAATTTCAATAAGTACTTATAAAAAGGAGAATTTATAGCATGGTTAATAAAAGCACTTTTTCCAGGTTAGCGGCTGGTCTTTTTTTGGCGGCGAACATGACGCCCGCTATTGCGGATAATGGCCTAGTTAAAGCCAGCAATCTGATACCTACCTTATTAGCCGACGTGCCAACCGTGGCCAACGCCGGTTCTATTTATCCCGCGGTCAATCATAAAACCAATCGCATTTATGTTCCAAATATCGAGGCCGGCAGCGTTTCGGTGATTGACGATAAAGCCAAAAAATTAATCACGACTATTGCAATTGATAGCAGCAAAGGGGCTTCCGGTTCATATGCCAGCGGTCCTGCCGGCATTGCGATTGACGAAGCCAGAAACATTGTCTATGTGGTAACCAACAATGGCACGCTTTCCGCGGTTGACGGCAAGACCAACAAGGTTAAATACAGTTTTGTGTTTGATACCGTTAACAATGGCCCTGAAGGTTTTTCCACCGGCAATCTTGTTTTCAGTACAAAGACCGGAAAGCTTTATGTTTCTAATGCCGACGTTCAAATTGACGTCATTGATCCCATACAAAAAAAAGTCATTACCACTATACCTGACGATACCGCCTATACGCTGGCCATTGATCAAAGCAAGAATTTGATTTATGTCAACAATTTGTGGGATGCTCAAATTGCCGTCATTGACGGCGATACGGATCAATTCACTCCGACGCTGATTGACGTTGGCCGTCCGGCCGTGCCTAATGATTGCTACAAAACCGGCTCATGCACGGATGAAGGTTCTCATCCCGATGGCATCGCGCTTGATCAAAACGGACATCGGCTCTATGTGGGCTTAAGCGGCGACGGAGCTACCGGGGTGGTGGATACCTTAAATAATGTTTTGATAAAAACCCTGCCGGTGGGTGGTTACGTGGCGGCGGTTGATACTGTAACGCATGCGGCTTATGTGTCTGATTACTTTGGAAATCTGGCTGTCATTGATCACCACTCGGATTCGGTCGTCGCTTCCGGTATTCAGGTGGCTAACGGTATACAGGGCTTGCCAACCGATAACCTGCTTGGGGGTATCGTGGTTAACTCAAATCTTGGCAGAATCTATGTAGCAAACTATGGCTATGCGCCATATGGATTGCCGGGGCCTAATCAATTGCTTATTCTACAACTTCCATAAACCACCGCGCCTTAATTAACCGTTAAGACCGCGGTGTGTTCGCATTTGCTTTAAATTTTGCTATACAAAAGACTATTGAATTGTATTAACACGGTTATGATTAACATTTAAAGTATAACTCGATAGAAACTATAATTAAACAATAACTTACAACTCACATTAATTAGGTATTTGACATGAAACAGATTTCTAAATTAACACTTATTATACTAGGCGGTTTAGCTTTTAACACTCTGCAAGTCACCGCCGCCGAAGCGGACGTGGCTTCAGTCCCGCCGTTGAAACATGTGACAACCGTTCTATTACCCGGGGGGGCGGAAACCGGGGAAGTCGGAATTAATACTCACACCGGCAAGGTTTATGTTGCCAATTTCGGTAAATACACTGTTTCGGTATTGGACGGCGTTTCGGATAAAATCGTCGCCACGATTCCGGTCGGCAATCCGGCTTACGTTGCTCCCGGAGAAAGCGAACCTCCGTTTCCGCCTCTGAACGGCCCATCGGGAATCGCGGTGGACGAGTTGACGAACACGGTGTACGCCTTGAATAATAATGGCTATCTGACCGTAATCAACGGCAGAACCAATACGGTGACCGATAATTATGCGGTGGATACCAATGGCGCTAGTTTTGGCCTGTTCACCCAGGACATCGTGCGTAGTAAACAAACCGGCAAATTGTATATCGCCAATTACGCCAATCAAATCGATGTGGTGGACCCAAAAACCAAAGCCGTTTTGACCACCATACCCGATGATAACGCTAATTTTCTAGCCATAGATCAGCGCACCAACCGGATTTACGTCTCTAACTATTGGGATGCCACGGTGACGGTTATCGATGGAAAAACCGATACCGTTATAGACTTGATCACCGGGGTCGGCGCCGCAGCTACTCCGGACAATTGTTACCTGAACAATACTTGCGTCGGTTCCTATTCCGGGATTGATCATCTGGCGGTGGACGAAACCTTGCACCGTTTGTATGTGACCGGGACTTATGACGGTAGTTTGATAACCATCGACACCAATACTAATAAGGTGATCAATACCATTTATATTGGAACCAATTTATTTGACGTAGTGGTTAATCCAAATAATCATAATATTTATGTAATTAGCGATTTATTCTCCACCTTGGCCGTGGTGGATGGTTTAACCGGTAAGGTTATCGCTAAAAATATTCCGGTGGGTAATCCCCCAACGCCTACCAATATCGGTTCGCTGCCGCAAGGCTTGGCTTTCAATCCGGTAAACGGCAAAGTTTATGTCGGGGACTCTGGCGACACTTATGATGTTCCGAATACGAGAGGCGAGGTGGTTATTTTAGAAGTAAACAATCATTAAGGTTCACGTTTGGTTTTCGATTAAGCCATAGAGCTGGCGCAGGGATGCGCCGGTTTTTTGTCAAAAAATCACCACAACATATTGCGTCAAAACGACTTCAATTCACTCTATATTGATCAAGTCGGGCAAAATTTTGAGAAAGTCGATATTCAGTTAATTTAATTTTTTTGTAAATAAATATGTGTAAAAAATTTCTACCCTTATTAAGCTTGCTTGCGGTGGCAAGTGCAACCGTGGCAAGCGAAACAAGCGCAACCGTTGATCCTGGTCCGCGCGCCGGGCCGGCCGGAGCCGGCGGCGCAATTGCCGGTTTGAATGCCGGTCAGCAGGAATATTTCGGCGTCGGTTTGCAAAACTTTCAGACCCATGAGTTGATTGCTAACGGTCTGGGGCCGAGATTCAACGCGGATTCCTGCGCCAGTTGCCATGCTTATCCGGCCGTCGGCGGCAGTTCTCCGGCCGTGAATCCGCAACTCGCCGAGGCCGTGGCCTATGGCGCCAAGAATACGATTCCATCGTTTTTAAGCCTGAACGGCCCGGTGCGGGAAGCGCGTTTTATTGCCACCCCGCAAGGGACTCCGGATGGCGGCGTGCATAGCTTGTTCGTCATCAGCGGCCGGAACGACGGCACTAACGCCTCCGCTTGCAATGCGGCGCAAGACGATTTCGACGCGGAATACGCCAAAAACAATGTCAGTTTTCGCATCCCCACCCCGCTGTTCGGGGCTGGATTAATCGAGCAAATCACCGATGATGCGTTGGCCGCAAATCTGGAGCGAAATCATACCGCTAAACGTAAATTAGGGGTTGCTGGCCGTCTAAACCGTTCCGGAAATACCGGCAACGTCACCCGTTTCGGCTGGAAAGCGCAAAATCCGTCCGTGTTGGTGTTCGGGTCCGAAGCCTATAACGTGGAAATCGGCATCAGTAATGAAAATTTTCCGGTGGAGCGCGAGGGGAATCCTACCTGTCAATTTGTGCCGCGTCCCAACGATTTGATTAATTTAGGCGGCGGCAATCTGGAAGGCATTATGAGCTCTTCTGAAACCAATGCGTTTTTCATGCGGTTTCTGGCGCCGCCGGCTCCGTCGGCATCCTCGCCGGGCGGGAGCGATTCCATCGCCAGAGGTAAGCAACAATTCAGCGCCGTTGGTTGCGATAGTTGCCACACGCCGTCTTTTACCACGGACAGTAACGCGGCCTTTACCGCTTTAAACAAGCAAACGGTGGCGCTGTTCTCGGATTTGGCCTTGCATAAAATGGGGCCGGGTTTGGCCGATGGGATTCAACAAGGCTTGGCCGCCGGAGATGAGTTCCGCACCGCGCCGCTGTGGGGGCTGGGACAAAGGCTGTTCTTTTTGCATGACGGACGCACTAGCGATTTGATTCAAGCCATTCAAGCCCATGCCAGTGCGGGCAATGCGAGCTATGCCAATTCCGAAGCCAATCAAGCGGTGAAAAATTTTTCCAATTTGTTCGCCAGCGATAAACAGGATTTATTGAACTTTTTGCGTTCGTTATAAAGCCTGAAATTCGATTTAGCAATGAGATTTTTTTATTTTAGGAGAAAATCATGTGGATGAGGTTATTGCTTAAGTTATTGTCAAATCATATAGTTTTATGCGCTTTTGCCTCGGGTTGGCTTGTCAATGCCGCAAGCGCGGATGTGACGGTGGTTCCTCCCAAGGTGGTTGACACTATCACTATCGGTTCCGGTTACGGCACTTATTCAGTGGCGGTCGATCATAAGGCCGACCGCGTTTATGTTGCCAACGCGGAAAATTCAACCATTACCGTGGTTGATCGTAAAACCGACAAAATGATTACTACCATCGCCATCGACGATAGCCATAACATACCGGGGCCGTTCGTGTCCGGCCCGGCTCAGGTGTTGGTCGACGAAGATAATAGTCTATTGTATGTGTTGACCATAAACGGTACGATTTCAGTAGTGGATGCTAACACTTATCAGGTGAAAAGCAGTTTTGTGTTCGATTCCGACGCCGGCGGCTTTGAGGGTCTGGTGACGCCCTATTGGGCATGGAGTAAAAAAACCGGCAAGCTGTATGTGCAAAACGACAATTTCCGTATTGATATTCTTGATTTAAAACAGCAAAAAGTTATTGACTATATTAACGACGATCAAGCGGGGCCGCTGACGATTAATCAACGCACCAATAAAATTTACATTAGTAACGCCTGGAACGGTACGGTATGGGTGATAAACGGCGATACCGACCAGGTGGAGGATGTGATTTCCGGCGTTGGCATACCCGAATCGCCGCCGGGTTGCCATGTTACCGGTAATTGCGTCGTCGGCGGCTCGGGGTTGAACGGCGTGGCGGTGGATGAACAACTTGAGCGGTTATACGTGGCGGGCGAGGATGGCCGAGTGGTGACCATAGACACAAAAACCAATAAAATCTTATCGATTAAACATAATATCCCTGCTTTCCAAATTACGGTCAATCCGGTTAATCACGCCGTATACGTGATCGACGACATTAGCGCGACGCTTAGCTTGATTGACGGAGTCAGCGATAAATTGGTCGCCAGAAATATATCGGTGGGCGTTGGCTTGGGGTCGTCCACGGAATTTATATCGCCGCAAAATATTACGGTTGATCCCAAAAGCGGCAGAATTTATGTGGCGGATTTTGGGTTGGGCGGGCCGGATCAAGTGGTGGTGCTGAATTCTTACCTGGTTCCCGGTAAATAGGGCTATTCGCCGACGGTTTTTAAGTGCTTCGCAGACAGTTCGTTCGTAATCGACGTATTGTAAATCAATCGCTTGCGTTGCCAAAGGACGGACTTTCGGCCGCTCACTTAATGTAAACCTCCAGCGGGACGGTATTGGTTTCGTTTCGCTGGCTATTCCCCCGCAATCGCCATTTCCATGCACTTTTTTCGCTACGCCGCGTTCGATTTAATCCACGCCTTCGGGCTGGATGACGTTGCGGAAGGTCAGATTAATCCGCGCTTGATCAATATCCGCTTGCCTGGGGACGCTGTGCCGCCATGCGTGTTGAAACTCCGGCTGCATGATGAGCAGCGATCCGCTGGGCAAGATGAGTTTGCCGCTGACGGCGGCGTGTTTGCGGCGATAAAGAAATGGCCGTTCAGCGCCGAAACTGATCGAGGCGATCAGGGGTTCCGCGCCTAATTCCGGTTCATTGTCGGCATGCCAGCCGACATGGTCCGCGCCGTCGCGGTAACAATTGACTAACACGGAGTTGAAGCCGCGCCGCAAAAAGGTCTGAACTTTGGCGCGGATATCCAGTAATACCGGCGTCCAGGGCCGGGTTTCCAGCAAATTGTTGCTATAACTGTAACGGATGCCGGGGTCGGCATGCCAGGTTTGCAGTCTTGGCAGCACAAATTCGCGGCCGGCGAAGAGGTAGCGGTTGTCCGGCCATTGATGTTCTTGCAAAAAATGCCCCAAAAGTACGGCGCATTGCCGCGCGTCATAAAAGCCGGTAATCAATTCGAGTTCAGGGCAGCCGGGCATGTTGATTCGCGGATAGGGCCGGAGCATTTTTGTAAATTATGCAATCGTCGGTGACGGGATGGCGGCTTAACTTAAGTTGTCCATACAGCATGCATTTTATTGGCGGCTCAGAAAGTTCTTGACTAGACTATGTTTTTCATTAAATATTAACAGAAAAATAAAGCCTGGGTAAGCAATTTTTGAGTAGTTTTGTTTTAATATCGTTGTCGATGTTACAAGCTTAAACACAATGCTGAATAAATGAATAGTATATGGAGTAAAAAATGAGCTTGTTGCGATCATTGTCGATTGAAATTATTATTGGTATTTCGGTTTTTTTGACGCGCCTGCCTTGGATTAGTAATGGTTTGGGTATGGATTCGGATGGCGACAGGGTTTTAAATGCGGCGATTAATTTGGCTCGAACCGGGGTTTATAACCCATCGAGATTTCCGGCTTATCCGCTGCCGGAATATGTTGACGGTTTGTTGGTGTATTTTGATTTATCCAGCCCGTTTTGGTTGAATTTGCCTGTGGCATTGCTGTCCGGAGTTTGTTCCGGGGTGATTTATTATTGGTTTAAATCGTTTTCGCCGATTAAAGGCGCTTTAATCGCTTTGGCCTTTGCCTTTACTCCGGCCGTGTATCTCGCCAGCACCGGGCCTTTGGATTATTTATACGGGATTACCTTTATAACCTTGTCTCTTGCCGTTCCGCGCCGGTATGTTATTCAAAAGGGAGTATTTTTGGGGCTGGCTGCTAGTTCCAGGCTGTCTTATGTGTTTGGAGTGGTTCCGGTTGTACTATTGTTTTTGGATAAATTGAGTTGGGAGAATGTAAAAGCCAATTCAAAAAACATGGTCTTGATTTGCCTGGTATCCGGCGCGGTGACGATCCTATTTGAGTTGCCTTTGTATGTGCATTATAAGCTGGCATGGCTACATTTTGAAGATGATTTTGATTTAAAGGAAACTATTCAGCTTTTGGTTGGCAATACTACCTTCAGGATGTTTGGCGTGCTGGGGAGTGTGTGTGTGTATGCCTTGATCGCGGCGGCGGTTTACAATTTTAAAAAGAATAGAGAGCTATTCAAGCAGCCTGTTTTTCGTCCGTTATTGGTCATGGCTGTTATTTACTTTCTGGTTTTCTTGAGATTGCCGCACGAGGCCGCTTATCTGATGCCTGTTTTGCTGCCTTTATATGCTTTTTTAGTATTATCCTTGCCTAAGTATTATTCTTTTGCGTTGATTTTTTGTCTGGCGGTTTCCAATCTCTTGGGTTCCGTAGTCAAGGACGATATTGGCGGCGTCCGTTTATTATGGAAAGGCCCTTTGCTGTTAACCAAGGCCAAGGAAGATCAATGGGCGTGTATTGATCATTTGGCCAGGGATTTTATGTCTAAGCAAGATGCCAATGTTTATTTAATCGGCGGCACCACCTTGTGTCCCAAGGCCAGGCGCTGGGGGTTGGATGCCGCCAGTAGGGTAGTGGAGTTCGTGAAAAAGACGCCCGAGGGCGTTTTGACGGCCGCGCACGATAATACTGCTTTGCCCGCTAACGCGCGTTTTTATTTATTGGATGTATGGATTCGGCAGCAGCAGCACCATTGGAAGTTTACTAGTGATTTTTCCTATGAATTGTTGCACACCGTCGAAACTTGCGGCCGGCCGGATTAATGGCCGGCGGCAAGGTGTTTTACCAGTAGGCGCGAATTGCGTTCCGGGTTATAGGAAACACGCAAGCTTTCCGGTAAATCCTGTAATTGGCAGGCTTTGAATCCGCGTTCTAAAAACCAGTGCTCGGTTTGCGTGGTTTTGACGAACAGCGCCGGCGCGCTTTGTTCGCGGGCGAGTTGTTCGGCAACGCCGAGCAGGTGTTGCCCGCGCTCGCCGTTTTGGTAATCGGGGCGCACCGCCAGGCAGGCTAGTTCCGCGCCGGCGGCGTCGGGCAACAGGTGCAAGGCGATGCAGGCGATGATGAGTCCGTCGCGCTCGGTCACAATATAGTCGTTGATGCGCATTTCCAGCGTTTCGCGCGTGCGCGGGGCCAGGATGCCTTGCCGTTCCAGCGGTTTGATCAGCTCCATGATGCCGCCGATGTCTTCTAGATTGGCGGGACGGGTGGTCTCGAAGGTTTGTGCGCTGACCAGTGCGCCGACGCCGTCGCGGGTGAATAGTTCCAGGAGCAGCACGCCGTCAATATGCCGGTTGACCAGATGCGCGCGCGCCACGCCTTGTTGACAGCCGTGCATGGCGGCGCGCAGCATGCGCGCCATGGGGCCGGGCAGGCCGGGCGCTTGCTCCAGCAGTTGGGCGGCTTGCGCGGTGGTCAGTTGCAAGATGGGGCTGTGATCGGCGGGGGAGAGTAATGCCTCCTCGGTCAATAAAATCAACTTGTCGGCTTGCAAGGCGATGGCGGCCTCGGTGGCGACTTCCACCGCCGACAGGTTGAATATGTCGCCGCTGGGGGAGTAGCCCAAGGGCGAGAGCAACACTAGATTGTTTTGTTGCAGTTGTTGATGTATGCCTTGCGCGTCTATGCGCCTGACTTTGCCGGTATAGCCGTAATCGACGCCTTCCAGCACGCCTAGCGGTTTGGCGGTGACGAAATTGCCGGAGGCGACCCGGATTTTGGCTCCGGCCATGGGCGAGCCGAGCAAGCCTAGCGACAGTAGCGCTTCGGTTTCTACCCGCACCAGTCCGGCGGCTTGTTTGACGTATTGCAGGGTGGCGGCGTCGGTAATCCGCAGATGGTGGTGAAAGCGCGCCGCGCCGCCTTGTTGTTGCACCCGGTCGTCGATTTGCCGGCGAACGCCGTGCACCAGCACCAGGCGCACGCCCAGGCTTTTTAGCAGGGCTATATCGTGTATCAGTTTGTTAAAACCGTCCTCGGCTACTGCTTGTCCGGGGAAAGAAATGACGAAGGTGCGGTTGCGGTGGGCGTGGATATACGGCGACGAGGCGCGAAACCAGTGGACGAAAGCTTGGCTCATGCTGGCGCGGCCCGGCGCGGAAATGAGGATTGTTTGGCGGCGTGGTTGGACATGGGCGTTTAGGTCTTAGGCCAACCAAGCTTCGATTTCTGCTTGCAAAGCCGCCGGCGCGTCTACTTGCAGCCAATGGCCGGCGTTTTTCAGGGTCACCAGGGTCGCTTGCGGGAACAGGGCGTATATCGCTTCTGCTTGCACGTAGGCCGAGTTTTCGCCGGCTAGGAATAGCGCCGCGGCGGGATAAGGCTCGCAGGCCGGTTCCGGAAAGGCGACGATGTTGGCGGCGTTGGCGGCGAAATAGTCTAGGTTGACCCGCCAATAGTATGCGCCATTGCTCAGTTGCAGGTTTTGCAGTAAAAATTGGATGTAGGCGATGTCGGTATGCGCTCCCGCCAATAATTGCTCGGCTTGTTTGCGATTGCGTAGTTCGGATAACGGCAGTTGCCGCAGGGTTTGTATGGTGTGGTCGAAGCTGTGCCGGTAGCTGACCGGGGCGATGTCGGCGATGATGAGTTTATGCACCCGTTTAGGGTTGTGCAGCGCCAGCCACATGGCGACCTTGCCGCCCATGCTGTGGCCCACTATGTCGGCTTGCGCGAATCCCTGTTGGTCCATGAAGTCGGTTACGTCGGCGGCTAGGGCCGGGTAGTCCATGACCGGATGGTGCGGCGAGCCGCCGTGGTTGCGCTGGTCCAGAATATAGACCGGCCGCCGCGCGGCCAGTAGCCGCGCGATGCCGCGCCAGTTGCGGGCGCAGGCGAAAAATCCGTGCAGGATGATCAGTGGCGGGCCGGAATGTTCCGCGCCGAAGGCTTCAAAGGACAGCTCTAGGTTGCTCATTTTTTTAGTGGGTAGGTGGCTGTTCGGGATTTAGCGATAAAAATTGTATGATGTCTACTTCAATGGCGCCGAAGGCGGCGATCCAAAGCACTGCGTCATAGGCGTCTAGCCAGGCCGATTGCCAGGCCCAAGCGAATACCATGCCGATCAGGCCGCCGAATACGGTTAGGGTGGCGGTTTTGTGCAGGGCCCGGTATTGGGCGACGAGCGGCTGCCGGCGAATTTCCAGTTCCAGCAGGGCGATGAGGATGAACCAAAGGACGGCGTTAATGACGTCCAGCCATTCCTTGCTTTCAACGTAGCTTAGGAATACGCCGCCGATGATGACGATCAGCAGGTTGCGGATCATGCGGATTTGCTTGGCGCTGGGCAGGACGGGCAGGTGCAGGGTCTCTAGTTCAAACATGATCAGCAGCAGCAGCCAGGTCAAGGCGTCAAGGGTGCTGGTCAAGGTGTCGGTGGCGGCGTAAAAGAATACGTCCACGGCCAGCAAGCCGACCAGGGCGAGTTTGTATTTAGGATAGTAGTGTCCGGGATTGCGGGTGTGCATGGGTAAATTCAATCAGTTAAACCGAATCGGCGCATGGGGGATAGTTTATCATTGCTCGGCGCTGTTGGGCGATTGGCGCGTGTAAGGGCGCGCGTTGGTTCAAGCAAGATGTTGCCGGTTGCACGCCGGATTTGGCGGCTGCAAAGGCCTCGGATGGTTGGCTGACGTTGAGGTTTATATGCCGGCTTATTTAAAATTTATCCATTCCAAAATTATGATTTTTTTTCTAAGAATGTTCATGCTTTGTTTATTGTTGCCGGGCCATGCGGATGCCAAGCCGAATAAAAAAAACCAGGCTCTCGCAATGGGGGAGCAACGGCAAATAATGGTTGCGGTTGATCATGTGTTGGATGCGAATAAGGACTTTGTCAAGCAGCATAGCAAAAGTTATTTTCTACCCTTTATCAAAGGACAAAATCCTAAGGCAACTGTATTAGGTTGCGCTGATTCAAGAGTGCATACCCATGCAATTGATCCTCACCCGGACGGTGATTTATTTCTGGTCAGGAATATCGGTAACCAAATTGGCCCCGTGCGTGGTTCGATTGAATATGGTGTCAGGCATTTGCACACGCCTTTGTTATTAATCTTGGGTCACACTATGTGCGGTGCGGTCAGGGCGGCCATGCAGGATTATTCGGATATGTCTCCCGATATTAAAACCGAACTGGACCATTTGCATGTTCCATGGGGTGATCCGGATAATGCGATATTGGTGCTTGATTCGGTTGAGCACAACATAAATGACCAGGTAACCGAGGCGAGCCAATTATTCGCCGATGAGTTGAATCAGCGGAAATTGATGATTGTCGGCGCGGTGTATGACTTTAGAAACGATTATCATCTTGGTTATGGCCGCTTGGTCATTATTAATGTAAATGGTGCGAAGGATACCGCTAGTATACAGAAAGCCTTAGGGTTTTCAGGTAAAAGACCCTTAAAGGATGTTTTTACCAAAAAATGAATTCGGTTAATTTGCCCATGCGCTGAAATTAGGCTAAAAGACTTTATAGGATGCGCCGAACAACGTGAGGCGCATCGTTCGCGACCGATGGGCTTTGCTTTCGTTCAGAACATCCTATGGCCCTTGGGCGCTGTTGGGCGATTGGCGCGTGTAGCGCAGGATGGATGAAATTAGGATGCGTCTTTTTTGAGCTTGTCGTGGTTCCGGCTTTTGCCGGGTTTGATGTTAAATATCGCACGGTTTATTTGACAAAACAAGCCTTTTCAGCCGCATCTTCGGCTTCCTTATACCGGGTTTTCAAATCCTTGGCCTGTTTTTGGCCGCGGAACATGGCGCCGGCTTCGCCTACGGTTTTTTGCATTTGGCCGAAGGTGCGGGCGGCTTCGTAGTCGACGAAGGGGAGTTGTTCGGCGATTTTGTCGATTTTGCAGCCGCAGTTGATTTGGCTGATGTAGCCCAGGCCGCCGTGTTTGGCGGCGCATTCCAGTACGTATTCCACCCGGTCGCGGGTGGGGTAGTCGTTGATTGGCGCGGCCGCGCCGGCGGCCTCGGTGGCTGGGGTTTCCTCGGTTTGCGCGGCGGGCGCGGCGGCTTCTTTTTGGGCGGCGCAGGCGGTTAGCAGCAGGCTGAAGCTTAAGGTAAGCAGTTTTGTGTAACGAGTCTGATTCATGTTGGCGTTTGAGAGTTCGATGCGGGTTGAGTTAATCATAAAATATTATGCCGCGTTACGGGTAGCCGTCAAACGGAATTGGTTTAAAACTTGGCGGCGAAATCCACGATTGCCTTCAATTCCGGGTTCATTTGCCGGGCGAAGGCGTCGAGTTGTTCGTTGCCGGTATCTTCCGGCAGGATATGGATTTTGATGATGGTTTTGCCGGCGTATTGGTAGGTGACGATGTTGCAGGGCATGTAGCCTATGGCGTGCGGGGTGATGTCCAGCACGGTTTTGGCGAGAGTCAGGTTGCAAAATTGGATGGTGTCGTATTCCGGGTAGTTGTCAGCGCCGCGTTCGCGGATCACTTTGCCGACCCGGCTGTGGCCGGTGATGCGGAAATTGTGTTCGGCGATGGCGGCTTCCAGTTCGGCGATGACGTCGGCGTAGGGTTTGTCGGTTTCGGCCTGGTAGTAGTAGCTAAGTTCGCTATTCGGCGGCAATTCGGCGCAGGCGGCGAGCAGGATTTGGCTTAGAATAAGGATTAAGGAAGAGCGCATATCTGATTTAATATCGCATTCGCTAAGTTTTCGATTTTGGGCTAGCTTTAAGCCGGGACAATCGCACTCGCAACGCGAAAGGCTGTTGGTTTTTCCTGCCTGCAACCCGAGGCGGTTGTCGGGAGGCGCCGTGAGTACGTCCGTATAGGCTGGTTGCCTAGGCCTTAAGTGCTTGGTTTAAGACAGGTTTTGTCTCGGCTTTGGCAGGAAATTGATTATAGGGTTTATTTTAAACATAACATAAGCTTAACATGACGCTAGCGCAAAACAAAGTCAGCGGGGTGGTGTTGGCCGGCGGTCAAGGGCGGCGCATGGATTGCCGGGATAAGGGCTTGCTGTTGTTGCATGGCCGCCCGTTGGCCGGTTACGCCTTGGCGGCGCTGGCGCCGTTGGCGGACGAGTTGTTCATCAGCGCTAATCGCAGCCAGGCGGAATACGCCGCTTTGGGTTGGCCGGTGATTGGCGATTTGAGCGGGGATTTCGCGGGACCCTTGGCCGGGGTGTTGGCGGCGATGCGGGCGGCGCGGCATCCGGTGTTGTTGGCCGCGCCGTGCGATTCGCCGTTGGTGGAGACTCGGCATTTGCGGCGCTTGTTGGCCGGTTTGACGCCTGAATTTCAGGTGTGCGTGGCGGCGGCGGCGGGGCGGCTGCATCCGGTGTTCATGGCGGCGCGGGTGAATTTGGCGGCGGATTTGAGTGATTTTTTGGCTTCCGGCGAGCGCAAGCTGCAAATTTGGCTCGCGCGGCAGCATTGGACGACGGTGGATTTTAGCGATGAGGCGGCGGTGTTTTGCAATGTGAATACGCCGGAGGAGTTGGCGGCGTTGCAGGCGTCGCGGCGTCCGTAAGGTGCATGAATTCGCCACAAACCGCGGTAAATGTTTTATCATTGCGTCCAGGTTTTACGCAAATAATGATAATAATTAATGAATAATCCTAGTTTCTCGGCGCATAAAAACCCGCATTTTCCCGTGATTTTGTTCACCGTCGCGTTATTTTGCAGCGCCGGTTTGATGTTCGTGTTGCAACCTTTATTCGGCAAGCTGTTGTTGCCCTTGCTGGGCGGCGCTCCGGCGGTGTGGAACACCTGTATGGTGTTTTATCAAACCTTGTTGTTTCTGGGTTATCTCTACGCTCACGCCGTTAGTTTGAAATTGCCGCTGCGGCGGCAAATATTGTTGCACGCCGGATTGTTGGCGTGCAGTTTGATCGCCTTGCCGGTGGCCTTGCCGGCGGACGCCGCGCCGGGGGCGGACGCCGCGCCGGTGTGGTGGTTGTTGCGCACTTTATTGGTGGCCATTGGCTTGCCGTTTTTCGTGGTGTCGACCACCGCGCCGCTGTTGCAAAAATGGTTTTCTCGTTGCGGGCATGCGCAAAGCGGCGACCCCTATTTTTTATACGCCGCCAGCAACGCCGGCAGTTTGTTGGCATTGCTGAGTTACCCCTTTCTTATAGAACCGAATTTGGGTTTGCAAGCGCAGCGCCAGGATTGGAGCGTGGGCTATTTGCTGTTGTGCGGCTTGATTCTGGCTTGCGGCGCTTGGTTGTGGCGCGGCGGCGCGGCGGCGGCGGAGCCTGAGGCGGTTGCCGAGGACGCGCCGGAGCCTAGGCGGCAATGGCATTGGCTGGCCTTGGCGTTCGTGCCTTCCAGCTTGTTGCTGGGTTTTACTCAGTATATCAGCACCGATATCGCCGCGGTGCCCTTGCTGTGGCTGGGGCCGTTGGTGTTGTATTTGTTGTCGTTTATCGTGGTGTTTTCCCGCTTGGAACGCTGGTGTTACCAGCCGGCGTTGACGGCGCAACCGGCGTTGCTGATTGTCTTTTTGGCCTACTCCTTCATTAATCCGGCTTTGTTGCCGTATTGGCTGGATTTAATCTTGCACGGCGCGGCGTTTTTTCTGGCCTGTCTGGTGTGCCACGGCGAATTGGCGCGCTTGCGTCCGCCGGCCAGCCAGTTGACGCGCTATTATTTGCTGATGTCGGCCGGCGGCATGCTGGGCGGTTTGTTCAATACTTTCGCGGCTCCGTTTTTGTTTAACGCGGTGTATGAATATCCGATTATGATCGTGGCCAGCTTGGCGTTGCGGCCCGGATTTTTCAGCCCCGGCTGGGGTTGGCGCTTGTTGTTTCCGGGTTTGTTGCTGGCCGCCGGTCTTATTCTGTACGCGGCTAGCGATGATTTGCTGGAGTATCTGGATGTTATCGGCGGCGGTTTGATTTTGTTGGCCGGCTTGAGCTATTCGTTTCGCATCTCGCCCGCTGGCTTGGCCGGGGTGACGGCGGTATTGTTGCTGTTTACTTTTGGTTTGCACAGTTTGGCGTCTAGCACTTTGTATCAGAAGCGGACTTTTTTCGGGGTTTTGTCGGTGCGGGACACTGTGATTCCGGATGAAAACGGCAAGCCTGAAACAGTGCGCGAGTTATACCATGGCACTACCAAGCATGGGGCGGAGCGTTTAATTGCATCGCAAATCACCACGCCGTTGACGTATTACAGCCGGCCGGGCCCCATAGGGCAGCTATTCGCCGAGTACGACGCCGAGGATGCGCAATGGCGGGTCGGCGCGGTCGGTTTGGGCGCGGGCGCGTTGGCTTGTTACGCCAAGCCGGGGCAGCAATGGCGGTTTTATGAGATCGATCCGCTGGTGGTGGAGGTAGCTAAAAATCCGCATTGGTTTAATTATTTGAACCGCTGTGACAACCGGGCGGAAATGCTGGTCGGCGACGCGCGTTTGTCCTTGCAAAAAGAGCCGGACGCCAGTTTTGATTTGCTGGTGCTGGATGCCTTTAGCTCGGACGCGGTGCCGGTGCATTTGCTGACCCGCGAGGCTTTGGAGCTGTATTTTAGTAAATTGAAGCCGAACGGCTTGTTGGCGTTTCACATCACCAATCGGCATTTGGAGTTGAAGCAAGTGCTGGCCGATCATGCGAATCATTTGCATTTGGCCGGCTTGTTGCAGGAATTTAAACCGGATTCCGCTGTCCCATTGGTAGTGGCCACCGATTGGGTGGCGATGAGCCGGGAGCCGGAGCGCATAAGCCGCTTGGAGCGGAGCCGTCTCGGTCATTGGCAAAAACTGCCGTTGGTGTTCGGGTTTAAACCCTGGACCGATGATTTTTCGAATATTTTCGGCATTTGGAAGCAAAAAGAAGGATAGTGTATGTTGATTAAGGATTTGGCGGCGCAATGCGCCGCCGATGTGCAAGGCGGCGGCGCGGAGCGCGAGGTGACTTCGGCGGCTGATATCATGTCGGCGCAAGCGCATCAGGCGACGGTTTTGAGCGACGCCAAATATAAAAAGTATTTGCTTGAAACCCAGGCCGCGGCGTGTTTTATATCTGATAAGCTGTTAAGCGAGACCGCGCCGCCGCCGGATTTGGCTTTGTTGGTGTGCGCCGATCCTGAAATGGCTTTTTTACAGGCGGTTAAATTGCTGCATCCGGAACCGGATTATCCGCGTTCGATATCGCCGCATGCGGCGTTGGAAGCAGACGTGCAGCTGGGCGAGGACGTGCATATCGGCCCGTTCGCCAGCATCGGCGCCGGCAGCCGCATCGGCGATGGCGTGACCATAGACGCCGGGGCGCGTATCGGCCGCGGCGTGGTGATAGGCAAACACAGCCGGATTTACGCCAATGCGGTGATTTACGACGCTTGCGTGTTGGGCAATGAGGTGTTGATTCACGCCGGGGCGGTGATCGGCGCGGACGGTTTTGGGTATAAATTCCGCGACAACCAGCATGTTAAGGTGCCGCACGTCGGCCATGTGGAAATCGCGGACCGGGTGGAGATAGGCGCTAATACGTGTATTGACCGCGGCGCGCTGGGGGCGACTCGTATCGGGGCCGGCAGCAAGATCGATAATCTGGTGCAGTTGGGGCATAACAATGTGGTGGGCCGTAACGTGATTATTTGCGGTCAGTCCGGCATTTCCGGCTCTTGCAATATTGGCGACGGGGCGATTTTGGCCGGCAGTTCCGGGTTGGCGGACCATGTGAATATTGGCGCGCGCGCCACGGTGATGGCGCGTAGCGGCATTTCCGCCGACGTGCCGGCCGGCGCGCAGGTGTTCGGCAGTCCGGCCAAGGACAGGAAAATTGCGTGGCGGGAGTTGGCCGCGTTGGCCAAGCTGCCGGATTTGCTGCAACGGTTTAAAGAGCTGGAAAACCGGCTGCGGCGTTTGGAAGGCGAATGACGTTGGTCGCCGCCTCTTTTCAAGCGCGTTTATGATGAATTTATGTTGAGGGAGCTTTTATGAACGATAAACAGCGGGTAGGCCATTTTGCGGCTGAGCAAGTAAAACCGGGAATGATAGTCGGTTTAGGCACCGGCTCCACGGCTAATCATTTTATAGAGGCGTTGGCCAAGCGGTATCATGAGGAAAGCTTGCCGGTGCAAACCGTGGCTAGTTCCGTGGTCAGCGCGATTAAGGCTAAGCAGGTGGGGTTGCCGCTGTTGGCGATTGAGCATATCGACGGTTTGGATGTTTACGTGGACGGCGCGGATGAGGTGAGTCCGGATATGACTTTGCTGAAGGGGCGCGGCGCGGATTTGGTGCGCGAGAAGTTGCTGGCCCGCGCCAGCCGCGAGTTTTGGGTGTTGATTGATTACAGTAAGCGGGTGGAGCGGATCGGCCAGAATTATCCGATTCCTCTGGAGGTGATTCCGTTCGCTTGGCAAATGGTGCAGCGCTTGATTAGTCAGGTTGGCGGTCAAAGCCGGTTGCGGCCTAGCGGCAATGGCGACGGCTTGGCGGTGACTAGCCATGGCAGTTTGGTATTGGATGTGGATTTTCCGTATATTCCGGATATTCACGAGTTGAACGAGCAATTGAATTCGATATCCGGGATTGTTGAGCACGGTATATTCAGTAAGCTGGCGACCACGGTGTTTACCGGCGGGGACGGCCGGGTGGAAGTGCAGACGGCCGAGGATTGAGGCGCGGCTTTCGCGTTTGCTAACCGTTTTCGGCAACCCAGTGAACCCCTCCATGGGGGCTTGGGGTCGGCATCCTAAGCCTTCCAGATTCCCGCTAACCGTTTTCGGCAACCGAAAGGCGATTGGCGCGAAGCCGGCCTTGGCGACCGGAAACGGTTATCGGGAGACGCCGTGAACCCGTCCATGGGGGCTTGGGGTCGGCATCCTAAGCCTCCCACACTCCCGCTAACCGTTTCCGGTTGCCAAGGCCTCGGGTGGTTGGCTTAGTAAAACGGGTGGTTGGTTGGCAAAGGAGGTTTGTTCCGGCCTTTGGGCTGGCAATATGTTTTTTTATCATAATCATTACTAACAGGAGAACGTTGATGTCTATTTTAGCCAAGGGCGACGCCGCCCCAGCATTCAGTGTGTTGAATCAACACGATCAAACCGTTTCTTTGTCTGATTTCCTGGGGCAAAAAACCGTGGTATTGTATTTTTATCCGAAGGACGATACGCCGGGCTGTACGATAGAGGCGCGCGATTTCACCGCCTTGGCCGATGAGTTCGCCGCTGTTGATGCGGTGGTGTTGGGCGTCAGCAAGGACGATTGCGACAGTCACCGCGCGTTTATTGAAAAGTACGGTTTGACGGTACAATTGCTGGCGGATACCAGCGGTGAATTGACCGAAGCCTATGGCGTGTGGCAGGAGGTGGAGAAGGAAGGCGTGAAAAAATGGAAAATCGTGCGCTCTACGTTTGTGGTGGACAAAGAAGGCAAGTTGGCTGAGGTTTGGTACGGCGTGAATCACGAAGGCCACGCGCAAGCGGTGTTGGATTTTCTGCGCGGATAAGTTTTGGGCCGGCGGCGTTGCGGGTCATTCCCTAGCGGCCGCCGGTTGATCCTGCCTCGCCTAGCTTAAGCGCGGGAGGTGTATTTGCCGGTTTCGGTGTTAACTTTGATTAGTTCTCCGGTTTCAATGTATTCCGGCACTTGTACCTCTAAGCCGGTGCTTAGGGTGGCAGGCTTGGTGCGGCTGGTGGCGCTGGCGCTTTTCATGGCTGGCGGCGTTTCCGCCACTTGCATGATAACAGTGGTCGGCAATTGAATGCCGAGCGCGGCTTCGTCCATCAACAACATGATGATGCCTTCCAGGCCGTCGGTCAAGAATTCGACTTGACCTTCCAGGTCGTCGGCGGTAAGGCTGAATTGTTCGTAGCTTTCGGTGTTCATGAAATAAAAAACATCGCCGTCGCGGTATGAGTATTGCACTGCGATGCGCGAGCAGTCGGCGGCTTTTAGCATGTCGTCGCTTTTATAGGTTTCGTCGAGTTTTTGCCTGGTTTTCATGTTCGCGTAGCGAACCTTATACAGTGTGGTCGCTCCGCGTGATGTGGGGTTGCGCACGTCTATTTTTTTTACCACATAGGGTTCGCCGTTGATTTCTATGGCGGTTCCTAGTTTTAATTCGTTGGCTTTGGGCACGTTCCTTCCTCTTGGCCGGGGGTTTGCGGATTAGGTCGTTAAAGCGAGCGCAGGCGGTCGACTACCTTGCGCCACAATGGGGCTTTACGGGTTTGCGGCGCGTTGCGGTCATAAAAGCCGCGTTTTGAGTAGTCTATGTCGATGCCGTGCTTGGCGAATAGCGGCACTACGATATCACGCTCCCATTGTCCGGATACCACGCCGGTCGCTTGATACGGAAAAATTTCCGCGCCGGGTTTGGAGAATAGGTCGCGGTTGACGCACAGCACGGTTTCCGGTTTGCGGCTGGCGCGGCGGGAACCGAAAATTTCCAGCTGCCACGGGCTTTCGTGCAGGCGGATGTGTCCGCGCAACACTGATTTGCGCCACAGGGCGGCTTGTAAGGCGATACGGTATTTGGCGTTTTGGTCCACCGCCCACAGCAAGGGGTTGCCGGTGGGACTCCAGGGGCCGGAGCCGCCGCATTCCAGCAGGCGGATCACGTCGGCGCGTCCGGCGCGCAGTTCTTCAACGAAAGCGGCCAGTTGCGGTTGATTGACCGGGGCTTCCAGAAAAAAATCTTCCTGCAAATATAACAGGTAAGGCGAGTCGATCTTATCCAGCGCGCGGGCTAGGCATTCGCTCCAGGTCAGGCGGCGGGTTTCGCCGGCGGCGACCTTGAGGCAGTTAATTTCCAGGCCGGGAAAACTAAAATCCTTGGTTTCTGTATTCAGTGCGATAGGGTAGGGGCAGTCCGGCCAGTATTCGCGGAACAGGGTGAAAAATGGGAGCCAGCAATCGGCGAAGTGGTCGGAGGTGTTGACGAAAACGGTTAAGTCCCTTTGCATGTGTCCGATTGTGGTTTGCGCCGAAGCTGTGAGTAAAGTTCTAATATTATACCCGCGCCGCCGCTGGTTTGGGTAGACGCTTGGCTAAAGTTTGAGCCCGGG
>CAIYSZ010000018.1 GCA_903928965.1 uncultured Pseudomonadota bacterium | reverse complement strand
TCATTTTGTAAATGAGTTACGGCGCAGGCTACAAGCCTTGCCAAGCTTGAATTTATACTCCTGGCACAGGGATTGCTTTATTAAAGGCGCAAGGAGTAAGCAGCGGAGCGGTTTTTTTAAGAACCTAAGTATGGCTCGAAATACCGCCATCAAGGATAGACTGGAAAGCTAGGAATAGCATTCCATCCGCATAGAATAGCGCTAAAGACAAGGCCGGTTGCCGGCTTTCTAAAATCAATAACCTGGAGTTACAACACATGAAACACATTTTTACCAAAACCCTGCTCGCCAGCGCGGTAGCTACCATCAGCATCGGCGCCGCCCATGCTCACTCAATCTTGAACGGTTTTGTACCCGCGGAGCCTGCTTCCTTTAATACCGCCGAGACCAACTACGACGTGTTCCGCACCACCTGCTTCACCGACAACGCCAGCTCGCCGGTAGGCTTGACCGACGCCAGCGGCAACCAATGGACGCTGCCATTCAAAAATGGCTCAGGTTCCACCAGCGCCACCTATCAATTGTCATTCGCGTTTTCTCCGGTTGGCTCAACCTCTTATAATGGCGACGAACTGTTCGTCTCGGTAGCCTACGCGGACGCCCCCAACGTGGCTTGCTACACCTCCGGCAACACCACCGTAAGCGGCCAACCTAACCTGGACAGCTATTGCACCGACGGAACCAACGCCAACAACATCCTGCCCGCGTTGAACAGCACCGAGGAAGTGACCACTATTAGCTCCAGCACTTTTTCCTCCGAATGGGAAACCGTCGCCTCCAATCCCGACAATCAACCGCCAATCAGCGCCACCAAATTGCTGTCTCCATTGGGTTCCGGCTCGCTGTCCGGCTGGGTATGGGGTAAACTGCATCCCAAAGGCATAGACCAAACCGCTGGCGTTGGCACCAACGCCAATGGCGAATATGTGATTGTGGTTTATAACGCCAGCGGAAATAATCATTCATACGATTTCATCGCGCATTGCACCGACGCCAAAGGTCCGTCGCACCCGAACTCGAAGATTGATCCAACCTACCACACCGGCCAAGGCGCGCAATGGATCGTCAACAGCCCGGGCACTTCCGGCGCTTATTTGAGCGAAGGCACCGATTACGACCAAGTGATCAACGACGGCGTCAACCACTAAACGGGTTACCGCCTGAAGATCAGGCCCGGCTATACGCCGGCTGACACGCCAGCTAACACAGTCCAGCTAGTCTGGACTGTGTTTTTTCAACCTAGCTTTTTTATTGTTTAAAAGTCAGATGAGAATAACCATTCGTTTAATACTCTTGAACCTAGCTTGCGCGGTTGCGCGGGCGGAGGACGCATCGCTAGACAGCGTGCCTAGCAAGGCCGGTTATGCCCTGGGCTGGCAATACATGAAAGCCCTACAAGAAGACAATATGGCGGCGGAAGTGGATCAAGCAGCCTTGCTGCAAGGCATGGAAGATGCGCGCTTGGGACATGAGTCTCGCTTGCCTTCCGCCGAGGAGAAAAAAGGGTTGGATTATTACACCGCCCGCAAAATGATTAATCATCAGGCCATGCTGGACCAAATAAAAAAAGAAGGTCAGGCCTTTTTACAACAAAACCACGACCAGGAAGGCGTAACCACGCTGGCTAGCGGCTTGCAATATCAGGTGCTGCAAAGCGGCGACGCCGGTAACGGACCCAAGGATGACGACGCGGTCAAGATTTTCTACCGCATCACCGACATCCACGAACACGAATTGGGTAAAACCCCCGGCGAGCAGCCGCAAACCGCGTTGCTGAGCAATCTCATGCCGGGTTGGCGCGAAGCCCTGCTATTAATGAAACCCGGCGACCGCTGGCGGCTGTTTCTACCGCCCGAACTGGGTTACGGAGATAAACCCGGCAACGCCGCGGTGAAACCGAATCAAACGCTAGTCACCGAATTGCAATTGGTGGCAGTGGCGCCGCCGCAGGAAGCTAAACTACCGGATAAACAAGCCGCCAGCCAGTCGCACGCCGCCAGCGTGGTAAAGGACAGCGGATTTAGTTTTAAAAAATAAGTTTTTTATAATGACTTTCCCGATTACCAATAAGCTTCAGTGACATAAAAAAACAGGCTCATACAAAAAATAGGATGCGCTGAATGCAATGAAGCGCATCCTATAAAGGTTTTTAGGGAATCTCGGATCAATTCGTTTTCTTAAACCTCATGAACAATAAAATCAATGAATGACGGACCGCGCTTTCTTGAAAAATTGATTTAACCAGAGATTCCTTAGCTTATTTTAGGTTACCTTAAATTTTGCATTAAACCTTTACTTAGGTGTAATCAGGTATTATTTTAACCACGCTGGCCGGCGTCATACATAACAATAAAAGATGAAAAGCTATTTCAAGTCCATTGCCTGCCTGCCGCCGCTGATACTGGCGCTGACCGCCGCCTGCGGCTCCGCGCCGCTCAAGCCGCGCGCCGCATCGGCGTTCGCCGCTTGTCCGGCGGCGAACGCCGGTACTAATCAGTTTTCGGCGACAGAAACCGGGTCTGATCAAACCCTGGCCTCGCCCGCCGCGCCGGACAAATCCTCAGCCCCGCTCGCCGAGTCCAAGCAGTTACCGCCCCCCGGCTGCGCCGAGCAAACCTCAATTTATAGCGGCGCGGTATGGCTGCCTTTTTTTGGGCCGCTGTACGACGCCGCCATCAATTCCAATCCGGGTCAGGAGCCGGCGCTGACCGTGTTGGCCACGGTTCTGCCCGGCCTAGGTCCGGCCCTGCAACTAGGCCTTGGCGAAAAAATCTGCTTAGCCGAATGTCTTACCGAAGCCGCGCCGGAACTCAGCGACGACAGCCTGCGGCGCGCCTATCTGGAGCAAGCCTTGCAGGTATCGGACGCCAATTGCCGGCGCTATGTGGACCAACTGCGCTCCGCGGACGCGACTGGCGGCATTCTAGCCGAGTACCGGCTGCTGGCGGTCATGGCGGACGCCATGGAGGCTAACCGCCGTCAAGCCCGGACCATACTGGTCAAGGATGCCGCGGACGCCGCCGAAACGCGGCGGCGGGTAGAGGCTTACGATAGCTTGTGTACTCTGGATCATGCCGCCGCCACCCTAGCCGCCGCCACCCGCAACCAGCTTTCCGGCAGCCTGACCGCCAACGCCGCCGATCAAAAAATGTGGCTGGCCGAAGCAGGCATCGCGGACACTCCCGCGCCCAGGCCGGTGGATAAAAACAACCATATTAATAATATTCACCGCATCGGGGGAGCGTCCAACACGCCGGGATTGCAAGAATTACGCAAACAACTTCGGGAACGCAAGGGGGAACGCCAACATTCGACCCGGCGTTCCCTGCGGCGCTAGGCGCTTATCGGGAAGGCTTCCCGCAAGGCGAGTTCCACGGCGGCGATCACCGCCGGCCAGTCGCCGGCGGTGGATTGGCGGAACAAACGCGCGCTGGGATACCACGGCGATTGCTCGCCCGCGGCCAGCCAGCGGAAATCCGGATTCAGCGGCAGCAGTATCCACACGGGACGCGCCAGCGCGCCGGCCAGATGGGCGACGGACGTGTCCACTGTCAGCAACACATCCATTTGCTCCAGCAATTGGGCGGTTTGCATAAAATCGTCCAACCGGTGGCGGCGGATGAAGGAATTTCGGGCCAGCGCGGGCAAATCCCGCTCGCGCACGTCTTTTTGCAATAGATGGAATTCGTAGGGCAAGTCCAGCAGCGGCTGGAATAACTGCAGCGGAATGCTGCGGCGGGCGTCGTTAAAATGCGTGGGTTCGCCCGAGCACACCAAGCCAATGCGCGGCCGCCCGGCGGCGGGCAGACGGTATTCAGCTAGCGGCGCTTCCGGGCGCAAATAAGGCACGGCGGCAGGCACGCTGTCCAGCCGGCAGCCGAAGGCCAGCGGCAAGCTCATGATCGGGCAATAATAATCGGTATCCGGCAGAGGCAGGCCCTTGATAACGATGTTGAGGCCGGGGGCTAGCGACCCGGCCAGCGCGGCCAACGGCGCCGGGGTTTCCGCATAAACCTCGGCCCCCTTGGCGGCGAGCAGGGGCAGGTAACGGCTGAATTGAATATAGTCGCCCAAGCCTTGCTCCATGGTGATTAACATGCTTTTGCCGGCGATGTCTTGCTCGCCCAGCCATTTAGGCTGGGCGAGATCAGGCTCCGGGCTTTTCAGGGCTTCCCAGCGGCATTCATACTGCCGCCAACCCGGCTCGAATTCGCCGGCCAGCAGGCGGCTCAGGCAGCGGTTCAGCTGCACGTCCGCCAAGTTCGGGTCCAAGGCCAAGGCTTGCTCGTAACAATCCGCGGCTTCCGCGAAGCGTCCGGTCTCTTGCAAGGCCAGGCCCAGGTTGCCGAGATAATTTCCGGCGCGCGGCGCGAGCTCCACCGCCCGCGTCATGCTAACAATGGCCGCCTGATCGCGTTGCAATTTCAGCAGCGCGATACCCTTTAGATTATGCGCATAGGCGTAGGACGGAAACAAGGCGATGGCCCGCTCCAGGTCCGGCAGGGCCGCGGCCCATTGTTTGCGGCTCATGTGTATCAGAGCCAGCTTGCACAGCAGGTCGGGGTCGGCCAATTTCAGGCGCGCGGCTTCGCGTAGGCTTTCTTCCGCCGCGTCGAAGCGCACGGCGGCGAATAACAGCCTGCCGCGCAAATAATGCGCCTCGGCCAGCCCCGGCTCAAGAGCTATGGCCTTGTCCAGGCAGGCGAGGGCGTCCCGCGGCTGGCCGAGACGCTCCTGGCAAAAGGCGCTTGCGTACCAGGCCTGAGCATGGCCGGGTTGCAGGGCTAGCGTGCGTTGATAGCTTTGCCGGGCCGCCTGAAGCTGATTCAGTTTTTGCAGCAATTGGCCGCGCGCGTACCAGGCTTCCGAATTGCCGGGCTCCTGAGCGACCGCCTGATCGTAGCATTGCAGAGCTTCTTGCGGTCGATTCATTAGATGCAGGCAAGCACCCAGATTGATTAAAGCGCTAGGGTAAACCGGGCGTAGCGCCAAGGCCTGTTCGTAGGCGGCTGCGGCGGCCGGCCAATGGCCGGCCTCTTGTTCGGTGCGGCCGATGTTGAAATGCACGGCAGGATTATTCGGCTCCAATTGCCGGGCCCGGCCCAGGCAATCCAGCGCGGCTTGTAACTTGCCTTGCCGGGCCAAGGCCTGACCCAAATTGCACAGCGCGCCGAAATGACCGGGCTTGAGTTTGAGCAAGCGCTCAAACAAATTGACGGCATTAGTCAATTGACCGGCGCGCAAGGCCAGATTGCCGGCGTCTAGCAACAGATTGACGTCGCCGGGACGGCTTTTGAGCAATTGCTTAAAGTTCCGTTCCGCCTCGGCCAGCCGGCCCTGTTGTTGTAACTGGCGCGCGGCGCGGTAAATGGCGGCTTCGGCGCTGGAATAATCGTTTATCATTATTTCATCCATTGAAATTATAGTTATAAGAAAAAACACTACACCACCCGTAGGTGGGTTGAGAGAACATTTTACAATATTGATTGTAAGCACACCGAATTAAAATAACATAGATTATGGTTTATACAATATATTCAAAAAACCAATAGGCTACCTAAGAATTTTACTATAGCATATACGTAAAACCCGCGATATTATTCAGGAATCCACACTATGAACAATCCCAGCATTACCAGCGTCAGTTACAACGCCAACAGCGGCGTCCTGACCGTCAACGGAACCAATCTCGCGTCAACCATTACCCGCGGCGATTTAACGCTTTACGGCTATAATCAAACGACCGGCAGCGTAGTAAATCCGGTGAGTTTTACCCTGACCAAACACGATACCGTAAGCTATTTAAACACCGGCGGTTTCAGCGTAACGCTAAGCAGCTCTGATTTGTCCAGAGTAGGGAACCTATTTCCGCTCAACGGTAACCAATATGTTTACGGCGGCGTCGATTATCCTTATCAATTATACGCCGCCGCCGGCTGGGACGGGGCCGGCAGTCCGCCAATCTATTACACGGGGCCATTGTCGGTCAGCGGCGTGGACACGCTCGCCGCGGCGCACTACACCTCCGGTCTGACGCTGAAGGATACCCAAAGCGTAAAGCCTTTTTCCAACCTCACGCTGAGCGACAAAGACCCCAGCGATCAGGTCAGCGCTAAATTGACGCTTACCGCCGCCAACGGCGTGTTGCAGGGCGCGGGGGCAGGCACAAGCAGTGGAACCACCGAAAGCTACACCCTGGCGGCGACAACCCCGTCCGCGTTGGCCAAGGAATTGCACGAAGTAAGGTTTATTCCCGCCCTGCATGAAGTAGCCGGCGGCGGCAGCGTTAGCAACAAGTTAACGCTAAACATAAGCGGCTCGGTTTCCAGCCAAGACCTGCTGACTATAACCCAAACCGAAACCATCAAAAGCACCGCTCCAGGGTTTGAAAAGGTGAACTACGATGCCGAGCACGGCGTTTTAACCGTCAGCGGAACCGGACTGCACAAAAATCTGGTGTTAAGCGATTTTAGCGTGACCGCCGGCAAAAGCAGTTACACCCTAACCGGCGTCGGCGACAGTATCGTCAAATTTTCCGCGCATGGATTTAGCTTGCAATTGAGCAGCGCCGAGGACGCCGCCGTGAACGCGGTATACGCCGCCAACGGCAGCGGCGGCGCCAAATCGCCGTACACACTGGCCGCCGCCGCCGGCTGGGACGGGGCCGGCGCGCCGGCGGAAAGCACGGCGGCGACGGCCAATTACCTGACGCTCAGCCTGAAAGGCCTTAACGCCAAGAGCGTCGGTCTGAATGACACGCAAACCACGCAGCCATTCTCGCATGTAGTGGTCGCCGACACTTACCTTGGCGCGCAAGACACGGCCAGCGTCAGCTTCACAGCCGCGAACGGAACCCTGAGCGGAACCGGCTTGTCTCCGGCCGCGGTCAGCAACGGCACGGCCAGTTACACTTTGGCGGCGGCCAGCCCGGCCCTGCTGCAACAAGAACTGCGCGGCTTGACCTTTACCCCGACGCAGGGCCAAGCGGAAGCAGGGCAATCCGTGACCACTAGTCTGACGCTAACGGTGAGCGACGACGCCCACGGCAACGCCGCGCGGAACAGCATCCGCGGCAACGTCTCATTGAGCGTGCGCGGCAGCCTGCCGGCAGCGGCGGCGGCGATTAATAGCGCGAGCTACAACGCGGTCGGCGGCATATTGACGGTAACCGGCGTTTCTATCGGCAGTAGCCTGGATTTGAGCAAGCTGACCTTAAGCAACGGCGCCGGCGCTTATACCCTGGGAACGGGAGACAGCGTGACCGGCGTGACGGCCACCGGCTTCAACGTTCAACTCGGCGCTAACGGCGAAAGTGCGGCGAACGCCTTATTTACGACCAACGGCGTCGGCAAGGGAGAATATATGCTCACCGCGCAGGCCGGCTGGGACGGGGCCAAGTCCGCCGCGGCCAGCGCCGGCCTTAGCGCCTCGCACAGCAGTATCGCCGTCGCCGGCGCGACGCCGCTGACGGTGCAAGATTTTGCCAGCGTTCAGCCTCTAGCCGGGATTACCGTCAGCGACAGCCGTAGCGAAACGCTGACGGCCAACATCAGTTATACCGGCTTTTACGGCAGCCTGAGCGGAAGCGGCCTAAGCGGCGCGGCCGGGAATTACACCTTAACCGCGTCTTCCGCCGCCGCGTTGCAAGCCGAATTGCGGGCGCTAACCTTTAGTCCCGCCATATCCTTGGATTCAACCGCGCCGCATACCTTCTCCTGCCCGATTACCGTCGCGGTGGCCGGTTCCTCCGCCGCGCTGGACACTACCGCGCAAGCGCCGCTACTGGAAAAACTGAGCATTAATTTGCCGCAAGGGCCTAGCCTCGCCAGCATTAATTATGACGCGGGTAAAGGGGTGCTGACGGTAACCGGAGCAAATCTTGTCAATGGCTTGACCCCTAGCGATATTACCCTGAACGCCGGCGGTGCTTACACCCTGAGCGGCGCGGGGGACAGCGTAAGCAATATGAGCGCCGCGGGTTTCACCTTGACTTTGGGCGGCGCGGATAAAGCGGCGGTGAACTCGCTATTCAACCTAAACGGCGCCAGCGACAGCGCCGGCGACGCCTATACCCTGAGCGTGAGCGCAAACTGGGACGGCCCCGGCTCGCCGGCCAACACCGACAGCCCGCTAGCGGTGAACGTAAGCAACGCAAGCGGCATCATCGCCGGCGGGCTAACGGCGGCCAGCGTTTCCGACGCCACCGTATTGAGCCCGTTCGCCAATATAAATTTGACCGATACGTATCCGGGACAAAACTACAGCGTAAGCATTAGCTACGCCAGCGGCGACGGCGTACTGAGCGGCGGCGGCCTTTCCGCCGCCGCGGCCGCCGGCGGCGTGGTCAGTTACAACTTGGCCGCCGGCACGGCGGCGCAATTGCAAACCGAATTGCAAAATTTAGACTTCACCCCTACCCAGGGTGAAACCGCGACCACGAATTTTAGTCTGCATTTTACCGGCCAGTCGTATCCGATCTCCACCACCCCGGCGCTAACGCTAAAATCCGGCCTGAATAATCCGGTGGCGGTGGCGGTCAACGCGGCGGGAGACATTTTCGCCGCCAGCAACGGCGCGCCGGACGGCAAGTTGGGTCATGGCGAATTGAGCGCTTATTCCGCTTCCGGGGCGCTACTGTTCCAGATAACCACCGGAATATCGCTGCCCAGCAGTCTGGCGGTGGATTCGGCCGGCAACGTGTATGTAACTAACTATAATATCAACGCCAACGGGGCCGGCTCGGTGGCGGAATATTCCGCCGCCGGCGCGCTACTACAAACGTTTACCGGCATGACCGACGTGCAAAGCGTGGCGGTGGATAGCCAGGGCGACGTGTTTGTGGCCTGCCTGGACGGAAATATCCAAGGCGGGGGTTTCGTGGAGGAGTTTTCCGCCAGCGGCGCGCTGATGCAAGTCATCACGCAAGGCATTCAGAATCCGGCCGCCCTGACGCTGGACAGCCAAGGCAATGTGTATATAGTAAACATCGCCAACAGCGGTAATAATAATAATGTGGAAGAGTTTTCCCCCGCCGGCTCGCTATTGCAAACCTTTTCCGACGGCCTTGAGCACCCGATAAACTTGGCGGTGGATAGTTACGGAGAAGTCTACGTGGGTAACGCCCTTCCCAATAGCGGTTATGTCAGCGAATTCGACGCCAACGGAAACTTGCTATTTACCGATAATGCCAGCAGCGCCATGCAAAATCCGGCCGCGCTGGCGGTGGACAGCCGCGGCGACGTGTTCGTGGCGGATAATAGTTCAGCGCAATCGGTTTACGAATATTCCAACACCGGAGCGCTATTGGCGACCATCAAAACCGGCATCGGCAATCCGGACAGTCTGTACGTGGACAGCGCCGGGAATTTGTATGTGAGCAATTCAAGCAATAATACGCTGGAGAAGTTTACCCCGGCCGGCAACGGCTCTGTAACGGACAACTACTCCGCCACGCTGACTTTGAACGTCACGGCGGGCGCGACCAGTTTCAACGTGGCTCCGAATAGTGATTTGAGCAATTTGACGGTGATCAACAATGCCGCCGCCGGAGATAAAATCACCATAGCCGACGCCGCCAGTTTCACGGCCAGCCCGGTTACCGGCGACATGGTCACCGCCGCCGGCGGCGACCCTACTCAACTGGCCGGCTGGGTGGCCGGGGCATTGAGCGCCGACAGCGGCGATTTAGCGGCGAATGGACTTACCTGGTTTCAATTCAATGGCAATACCTATCTAGTCGAGCAAGCGAGTACGGACGGAACCGCCTACGGGGCCGGGGATACGCTGGTCGAGCTGGTGGGCTTGCACGACGAATCCCATGCGGTATTGACCAATGGCGGGGTATTGACCTTGTAGCCCCTTATTCTATTTTACGCCGGCTCAGGGGATGCAGATCAAACTGCTTTCTGACTTGCCGCCATTGCGCCACCACATTGTCCACCCCATGTATTTTTTCCGGCTCCAATTGCGTGAAGCATTCGGTAGTGTGGACGAAAGCGGCCAAGAACGGCGCCATGGCCTGCTGCTGGGTAGTGTATTGCGCCAAGGCGGCGCGCTTGGTCTCCACTTCAGCCCGCGACAAAGTAAAACAAACTCGCCTATGGCCGCGCAACGGCAAATCCTCCGGCAAATGCAGGGGTTGATCACTCCTGTCAATGGGTTTGTCGGCGTCCGCGCCGGGCGGCCAATTGTCGCGCCAATGAATCAAATACGCCAACAGCCTAGGGCTAGGCGGATGCAAGGGTTGGCTTTCCAGCCAATCATGCACCGCCAGCAAGGCGAACATGCCTAAACCGGCATGGTCGGAATCGTTTTCCATCACGTCCGGAAACGCGATTAGCGTAGGCTTGGTATCTTGCAATATCGCCAGTAATTCGCGGCGCAAGTCCTCGCCGTCCTGAGCGGTTCCCTTATCCTCCGCCTCCGGATAGGGTACATGGTTTTCGCCGGTGAAATCGGAACGGTCCGGATTATTGCGCCGCCAATGCGTCACCAGCATATCGTAAATCGAACCGTCGGAAAAGCCGAGCAAATCCAAATGCATGAACGTGGAACCGGCCAACACCCGCGCCGCTTGCTCTGACTCACGCAAGCGCAATTCGCCGTAGAACAAATAATCGGCGTTTCTTAATTTGCGTTTATGCAGAAAAGCTTGTATCGCCTCCACATAGGCGTCGCCGGCGGTAACCACCACCGAACGCACGCTGCCGCCGCGCGCCAGCGCTTGTTGCGCCACCCCGCCGGCGCCCAGGGTTTCGTCATCCGGATGCGGGGCTAAAATCAACAAGCGCTCGCCGGAGCCAACCGTCAATTCATGCACCGGCTGCGCCAACGCCCAACCCGCGCCCAATAAAGCCCACGATGCAAATAAGTAACACAATAAACGCCGTCTCATGACTAGTCCTTACAGTTATCGCGATCACCAGTCTAAGCCGGAACAAAACTCAATGCAAGCCATACCCCCAATCCGTTGCCGCATGGCGCAGCTAAGCCCACGGTCTGGCGGAATATCATTTGATACGGAATATTGAACAATTACCCGTAAACCCAAGCCATGCTTTAAACATCCTATGAATTGATAAGCGCCGGCCTATTTCATTCCAAGGCAAAATCAACGATAATAAACAGTTAACCGCACAGCTTACTTTCCGGCGCATCCGCCGGCCGCTGCGTTGTCAATCCACAATGAATAATAACAAAACGATAACAACTCGAGGTAAACAGCATGGGATTCTTACAAGGTAAACGCGCATTGATAGTCGGCCTGGCCAGCAACCGCTCCATCGCTTGGGGCATCGCCGGGGCCATGCGCCGCGAAGGCGCGGAATTGGCGTTCAGCTACCAAAACGACAAACTGAAAAGCCGGGTCGAGGAAATGGCCGCCGAACTCGGCTCGCAAATCACCCTGGAGCTTGACGTCGCTCAAGACGCGCACATTGAGAATGTATTCGTCGAACTTGGCAAACATTGGGACGGCCTAGACATCATCGTGCACTCGGTAGCTTTCGCCCCGCGCGAAGCGCTGGACGGCGACTACGTGGAAGCCACCACCCGCGAAAACTTCGCCATCGCCCACGATATTAGCGCCTACAGCTTCACCGCCCTGGCCAAGGCCGGCCGCAAAATGATGGCCGGACGTAACGGCGCCCTGCTTACCCTGACCTATCTCGGCGCGGAGCGCGCCATTCCGAACTATAATGTCATGGGCGTGGCCAAGGCCAGCCTAGAGGCCAACGTGCGCTACATGGCGGTCGCCCTCGGCGCGGAAGGCACCCGCGTCAACGCGGTTTCCGCCGGCCCGATCCGCACTCTGGCCGCCTCCGGCATCAACAACTTCAAAGCCATGCTAAACAAAGCCGCCGACACCGCCCCGCTGAAACGCAACGTCAGCATCGAGGAAGTCGGCAACGTCGCCGCCTTCCTTTGCTCCGACCTCGCCTCCGGCGTCACCGGCGAAATCACCTACGTCGATTGCGGCTACAACATCGCCGGCCTGGCCGCGGGCTAAACCTCATTTCAATGCGCTACTAAATGCGCTACTATGTACTGAGGAAGTAGAAGCGGAATTTGCGGCTCGTCGCGCCGAAACGCGACCTAAACTCAATGGAATTAATGCGTTAAAAAGCTCTTAGCCTAGCGGCTAAGAGCTTCATTACGCGTCAAATTTGTTAGCGCCCAAGCCTATTGCTTGGCTTGGTGAACACGAATATCCGCCTTTGCTTGCAATGAATTCAACAAGCTTTCAAACTGCGCCTTGCCGAACGCGGCCCCCATATTGCGCTCGATAAACGCCAGCTTGGCTTTTTCCGCCTCGCTCATTGCGCCGTCGACCGCCTTGACGATATTGACCACCACTTTGCCGGCATTCGGATCGTTGATAATAATCACGCTAGGCTGACCAACGCCCGGTTTCGCCGCCTTAAACACCGCTTGGCTGGCCTCGGGAGGCAACTCCGAAATCTGCCGCGTCACACCCGCGACTTTCTTCAAGGCCAAATGCCGCTCTCCCGCCACTTGAGTAAACGGCTTTCCGCCGAGCAATTCCCGCTTGATCGCATTCGCTTCGTCGGCGATGCGCTGTAAAGACTGCTCGCGCTGAATGGCCTCGATCACCTGCCCCCTGACTTCATCCAAGGGCTTAGGCGCGGCGGCGTGATGCTCGCGCATGCGCAATACCACGGCCCGGTCGGCGTTGATTTCCAGCACCTCGCTATTATTGCCGTTCAACACGTCTTCTGAAAACGCGGCCGAGCGCACCCGCTCCTCGGCGGCCACGCCATCGCCCTTGGCATGGGTAAACCAACCGCTGTGCATCACCTCGCCGCCCAAAACCTTGGCCGCCGGCTCCAGCGTGTCGGGATGCTCGTAACTCACCTCGCTCAATTTCTCGGCTAGAGCGCTGAACGCATTCTCCGCCTGCGCTTTCTGGTAAGCCTTGACCACCTCGGCATGCGCCGCTTCAAACGGCTTCACCTCGCCCGGCGTCAGCTCGGTAATTTTGATGAGATGATAGCCATAAGCCGATCTAACCGGCTCGGACACCTCGCCCAACTTAAGCTTGGACGCCGCCTCCTCGAACCCTTTTTCCATAACCCCGGACTCGAATAAACCTAAATCGCCGCCATTCCGCGCCGTCAGCTTATCGTCGGACGCTTCCGCCGCCAACTTGGCGAAGTCCTTGGTTTTTAATGCCTCTCGCGCCGCCAGCGCCTTTTGCAAAGCCAACTGATCGGCATTAGGCTCCTTGCCGACGGCAAACAGAATATGACTGATTCTACGCCGCTCCTTGACGCTGAACAAAGCCTGCTGCTCATCATAAAAAGCCTTTAACTGCTCTTCGCTTGCATTCACCCGCGCCGCCAAGGCATCCAAAGACAACTCCACGTAATCCACCGCGACTTGTTCATCGGATTGAAAAGCGTCCACATGCTGTTGATAATAAGCGGAAACCTGCTCCTCGCTCGGTTTATCCGCGGCGGGAGTCAGCGGCAATATCACGAATTCCACGTCGCGCTTTTCATTCTCAATCTTGAAAAACGCCTCCACTTCGGGAGCGGTGGCGAAACTGCTGTCCACCACCGCGCGCTGAAACTGATCCATCAACAAGGCTTTCTTTATCCGCAGCACAAACTCATCCGAGGATAAACCCTGAGAACCTAGCAAGGTTTGGTACTGTCCTTTATCGAACTTGCCGTCTTTTTGAAAATACTCCAAGGTCTTGATAAAGTCCTTCGCCGTGTCGTCGGTAATGGTCAAATCCTGTTTTTGCACATACTGCAACAACACTTCGTCTTTCACCAACTTACCCATCGCCTGTTTCCGCAACGACTCCTCGTCGAGTTTCATGCCGGCCATATTTTGCGCGAACTGCTGATAAGCCTTATTCACATCATTTTGAAAAAAATCCCTGCCGCCGACGCTGACCAACGGCGCTTCCTTGCCGCCGCCCATATAGTTTTGGATGCCCCACAACCCGAACAACACGCAAATAAATACCAGCACGACGGAAGCGAAAACGCCATGCACCTTTTCTCTGATTACTTCTAACATAAACCCTGTCCTTCAACAGTCCTAACTTGAAAATGCTAAGGCCAAAAACCGCAAGCAAAAAAAAACCCCGAGACCAACGGCCCGAGGTTTCTGTTTTGGCGGAGCGGACGGGGCTCGAACCCGCGACCCCCGGCGTGACAGGCCGGTATTCTGACCAACTGAACTACCGCTCCTAAGTCTGGTGGGTGCTGAGGGGTTCGAACCCCCGACCCTCGCCTTGTAAGGGCGACGCTCTCCCAGCTGAGCTAAGCACCCGACTAAAGAAGCGACTATTGTACAGCATCCTTTAAGGATTTGCCAGCTTTAAATGCAGGAATTCTGGCTGCCTTAATGGTAATTTCTTCGCCGGTTTGCGGATTGCGGCCTTTGCGTTCGGCTCTTTCTTTCACTTCAAAAGTGCCAAAGCCAACCAAAACAACAGACTCGCCGTTTTTTAAAGCAACTTCCACTGTTTTCAGAAAACCATCCAAGGCCCGACCCGCGTCAGCTTTGGTTAATTGAGACGCAGCGGCAATTGCATCAATAAGTTCCGATTTATTCATTTTTTCCCCTTGGGAAGTTCTGTTAATATGCACGCAATCATGCGGTTGTCATGTTCTGCAAACCAGCCCCAGAGCCGATCCGCGATTTTCGCTTCAAAAAACCCATGCTATTTATAACAATGGGCAACCACGCCTGTCAAGCCTCCGCCGCCGCGAATCCGAGGCCGAGGCTCAACCGGTGAAAGCATTCCGCCGCCTTTCCAGCCCATTTACCGGCCAAACTGAGAGACTTGACCCGCATTGACCCTTGCTTATCCATCGGGAATTAATGCTCCTCGCCGCCCCCGGACGAATTGTCGCGGCCCGGCCCTTCCCCCGACTCGGGGCGTTGTTTCCGCTCGGCGAACTCTTGCGCGTAATTACGCGGCGCCGGCGCCGTATCCATGCCCTGGTAATAACCGTCGCCATAGGCCGGCATGGCGGGTTCCGGTTGGTCGTATTGCGCCGGTTGATCAGAACGCCGCGCGCCGCCGTGACGATTCGCCCGCCGCCGGTTGCGGCCGCGGCGCGGCAAGCGCTCGGACTGCTCTGAACCGTTTTGCCCGCCGCCATTGGCGATGACAGACGCCTCGCTTCCGTTCGCCGCCCCATCCGGAGCCGAGAACAAGTCTTCCTGCTCCGGACGTTGCACGCGAGCGCTTTGATCAGACTGCCCGCGAGAGTTTTGATCAGGGTAGGTACGAGCGCCTGGCTCGGAATTCGACCGAGCGCCTTGTTCGGCATGCACGCGAGGGCTTTGATCTGGATTCGTGCGCGCGCCTTGATCAGGCTGCCCGCGCGGGCCTTGGCCCGGCTCACCTGAAGCGCGTTTATCCCGCTGCCGGCGTTGATGCCGTCCTTGTTGCTGTCCTTGTTTATCTCTATCCTTGCGCCCGTGCTTGCCGTGGCGGTTTTTGCCTTCAAGCTTTTCGCCCTTTTCGGTTTTTTCGCCCTTCTCCGCCGGTTCCAGCTTTTCCTCCACCTGCATGATAGGCGCGGACTTGCCGATGAGTCGCTGCCAAAAACGCTGAATCAAACCGACCGAGGTACGATTATTCTGCACCGGAGCCGGCGCGTCCGGCAAAAATTCCTTCACCGCCGCTTTTTCCTGCCGCGCGCCTACTTGCCGCGCAAATTCAGGCACCGCGGCCTCTTCTTCCTTGATTTGCTGATGGCTGGCGCGCTCGTCCAAGCCTTCCAAGGACTTAATCCGCTCGATATCGTAAGCCGGAGTTTCCAAATGCTTGCTAGGCAACACCACAATGCTGACGGTCAAGCGTTTCTCCAAATCCTGAATCGCGCTCCGCTTCTCGTTCAGTAAAAAAGTAGCGCAATCAATAGGCAAATGCGCGATCACTCGCTCAGTGCCTTTTTTCATCGCCTCTTCCTCGATCAAGCGCAACACCGCCAAGGTCACCGACTCCACGTTCCGTATCGCCCCCTGTCCCTTGCAACGCGGACAAGTCAACTGCGTGGAATCGCCCAGCGACGGGCGCAAGCGCTGCCGCGACATCTCCATCAAGCCGAAACGGGAAATGCGGCCGGTCTGAATCCGCGCCCGATCAATCTTCAAAGCGTCGCGCAAACGGTTCTCCACCTCGCGCTGATTTTTATTGATCATCATATCGATAAAATCGATGACGAACAGGCCGCCCAAATCGCGCAATCTCAGTTGGCGCGCGATTTCATCGGCCGCCTCCAGATTCGTGTTCAGGGCGGTTTCTTCGATATCACCGCCCTTGGTGGCGCGCGCGGAGTTGATGTCAATGGAGGTCAAGGCCTCGGTGTGATCAATGACAATGGAGCCGCCGGAAGGCAAACTGACCTCGCGCTTGTACGCCATTTCAATTTGAGTTTCGATCTGGTAACGGCTAAACAAAGGCACCTGGTCCTGATACAACTTGGCCTTCGACAAATTGTGCGGCATCACCTGCTTCAAGAAGTTTTGCACCAGCTTGAAAGCGCCTTCTTGGTCAATCAAAATCTCGTCGATATCGCCGCGCAAATGGTCGCGCAAGGCGCGAATAATCACGTTGCTTTCCTGAAAAATCAAAAATGGGGCGGTTTGCTCGTGGCTGAAGCGCTCAATGGCGTCCCACAACTGCAACAGATAATTCAAATCCCATTGCAACTCTTCCACATTTTTATCCGAACCCGCGGTACGGATAATCAAGCCCATTTTGTCCGGTATCTCCAAGGCCGCCATCGCCTCGCGCAACTCGCTACGGTTTTCGCCCTCGATACGGCGCGAAATACCGCCAGCCTTCGGATTATTCGGCATTAAGACCAAATAAGTGCCGGCCAAACTGATATAGGTGGTCAAGGCAGCGCCTTTATTGCCGCGCTCCTCTTTCTCGATTTGCACCACAATCTCCTGACCCTCGCGAATATTGGATTTGGACGGCCTGCCATCCTCGCCCTCGCGATACTCCGGAGCAATTTCCTTAAACGGCAGAAAGCCGTGCTTTTCCGCGCCGTAATTGACGAACACCGCTTCCAAACTAGGCTCCACCCTAGTGACGATGCCTTTATAAATATTTGATTTCTTTTGTTCTTTTGATGGTACTTCGATATCGAAGTCGTACAATTTCTGGCCATCTACCAAAGCCACACGCAACTCTTCGGGCTGCGTGGCGTTGATAAGCATTCTTTTCATATTTATCCTTATTGTTTGCAAGATGCAGCCTGCAAGAGTTTCACCGGCGCTCGCTTGTAACAGCGTAACAATCGCCCGCCCCAATAAAGTTACAACGCCTTACGGGATAACTGAACAACACATAGCACAACACATACCTAAGGTTGTTGCAAAAACGGCCGGCATAGCGCCAGCCGACGGCGTTTAGTCGCGGGAAAAAATCGATTGACCGTACTCTAAAAAACTTAGACTGCCATTCGCTCATCATGGGTTGAGCAAAAAAACCCTAAAAAAAATCATAAAAACAGGGATAAAAACCCTATACGCCGCCGGATTCACGCCCTAGGCGGCTTTAACGCGGCGAGACGCCGCGCCCGGAGCCAAACCCAATGGCTCACTCGCCGTAAAAAGCATACGCCGCGCGTAGAGCGCGCCTTAACTTTAATACACCAACCGGCTTCGGGTATTGTAATATAACAAGCTTAGCCAATGGCGGCAATTTTACACCTCGGCCGTCAATATATTGTTATCATTTAATCCATGAATATCCAATCCCGCCCCGACAAACCCGCCGTGCAATGGCTGGAAATTGAAGAAGCCAACCACGAACAAAGACTGGACAACTTCCTCATCGCCTACCTTAAAGGCGTACCGAAAACCCGCATTTACCGCATTATCAGAAAAGGCGAAGTACGCGTCAACAAAGGCCGGGTAGACGCCGGCTACAAACTGCGCAACGGCGACGTGGTGCGCATACCGCCGGTCAGAACCGCCGAACCGGCCGCCCCGGCCATCATCCCGCCGAGCTTGAAACATAGCTTGGAACACCATATTCTATATGAAGACGAAGGCTTCATCGTGCTGAACAAACCCTCCGGCTATCCGGTGCACGGCGGCAGCGGCGTCGACGCCGGCGTCATAGAAGCCCTGCGCCAATTGCGGCCGCTGGAAAAAAGCCTGGAATTGGCGCACCGCTTGGACAAGGAAACCTCCGGCTGCCTGGTTATCGCCAAAAAGCGCGGCGTACTGAAAACCTTGCACGAACAGTTTCGAGAAGACCAAATCCAAAAAACCTATCTAGCCTTGCTGAGCGGACAACTGAAACAAAAAACCCAAATCGTCAATGTCCCGTTGCTAAAAAACATTTTGCAAAGCGGCGAACGCATGGTGGTGGTCAACCCTGCCGGCAAAACGGCGGAAACCTTATTCACCCGCCTGCGCGCATTCCGCGACTGCGTTTTGGCGCAGGCCGAACCCAAAACCGGACGCACCCATCAAATTCGGGTGCACGCCGCCTGGCTGGGCGCGCCTATCGTCGGCGACGAACGTTACGGACAGGCCGAAGCCAACAAATTGTTCAGGCAACGCGGCTACAAACGCCTGTTTCTGCACGCGGCGCGCTTGCGTTTCCGCCATCCGCTAACCGGCGCGGCCATGGACTTCAACGCCCCGTTGCCCGATGAGCTGCAACGACTGCTAGATCATGAACCGGCTTGATCATGAACCGGCGTAATCTTAAAAACTTGTTCTTAAAACAACTGACCCTATAAGCATTCGACCATGAAACAACGGTTTGATTTAATCGTCTTCGACTGGGACGGCACCCTGATGGACTCGGTGGATTGGATCACGCACTGCATCCAACAAGCCGCCGCCGCCGCCGGCCAGCCCATCCCCAGCGAGCAAGCCGCCAAGGACATCATCGGCCTGAGCATAGAAAACGCCATCGCCACGCTATTTCCGGCTGTTAACGCGGAAACCCGCGCCTTCATCACTGAAGAATACGCAAAAGAATTTCACGGCAAAACCGCCGGACCCGACGATTTATTTCCCGGCGTCACGGACATGCTGCTGACCTTGCGCGCGCAAAACAAACGCCTCGCGGTCGCCACCGGCAAAAAGGCCGCCGGCCTGCGGCTGGTAATGCGCGCCAGCGGGGTGCAGGACCTATTCTGCGCCACCCGTAGCGCCGACCAAACCGCCTCCAAGCCCAATCCCTTGATGTTGTTGGAGCTGATGGCCGAACTAGGCGTGGAAAAGCAGCGCACCTTGATGGTCGGCGACTCCGCGCACGACATGCAAATGGCAAAAAACGCCGGCATCGCCGCCATCGGCGTCACCTGCGGCGCGCACAGCGCCGAAGTGTTGCGGCGACACCAACCGCTGGCGTGCCTGAACTATCCTACCGATTTACTCGAATTCATCTAAGAGGCTAACGTGGAACCAAACCAAGCACCCAATCCCGACCATCACGCCGAAACGAGCGCCGCCCCCTGGGAGCGTGAACTGATAGAAAAACTCGCCATGGCCAGCCTAAAGGAGCAAAAAACCGCGCGCCGTTGGGGCATATTTTTCAAGCTGCTGGGATTCGCCTATCTAACCGCCATTCTGTCCGCCTCTCTGTACCCGGATCTAAAACAAGGCATAGGCGCGACCGAAAAAGAACACACCGCCGTGATCGACATTGAAGGCGCCATCGGCGAACACGAGGGCGGCGTCAGCGCCAAACACATCATCGAAGGGCTGCAAAACGCGCTAAAGGACAAAAACACCGTCGGCGTGATCCTGAATCTGAATTCTCCCGGCGGCAGCCCGGTGCAATCGGCCACCGTTTACGATGAAATTCGCCGCCAAAAACAACTGCACCCGAATATTCCGATTTACAGCGTAGTCGGCGACCTGTGCGCCTCCGGCGGTTATTACATCGCCGCCGCCAGCGATAAAATCTACGTCAGCCCGGCCAGTCTAATCGGCTCCATCGGCGTCATCATGAACGGCTTCGGCTTCAACAATACGCTAGACAAACTCGGCATTGAGCGCCGGCTGCTGACCGCCGGCGAACACAAAGCCTTGCTAGACCCGTTCTCTCCGCTCAAAATCGACGAGCAAAAACACATGCAAACCCTGCTGGACCAAGTGCACCGGCAATTTATCGACGCCGTGCGCGCGGGCCGCGGCGGCCGCATTCAGGACAGCGACGCCGGCCAAGTTTACTCCGGCTTGATCTGGACCGGCGAACAAAGCATCAAAATCGGATTAGCCGATGATTTCGGCAGCGTCGAATCGGTGGCGCGCGACATCCTCGGCGCGGAAACCCTAGTCGATTACACGCCGCAAGAACACCTGCTGGAACGCCTGACCGGCAAATTGGGAGCCAGTTTCGGCCACGCCCTGGGGGCGACGCTGAACTTTAGCGGATTACGTTAACCGCGGAGTAACTATATACCCATCCCACACGTGATTGATTTTTGCATTTGAAAAAAGACAACCCGCCTAAGCCGGGACGCGTTGTCGTTTGTCATGGATTTCCCGAATGCGGTAAACCCGCCGTTTTTATTATCGCCTAAGCCGGGCGCCTTGTCTTTTGTCATGGATTTACAGTCTAGGTTGTGGGCTGCCTAGTCGGTCTTGGCGCGCGGGGAAGGCTATCCGGGAGACGCCGTGAACCCGTTCATGAGGGGCTTCGCCCGCATCCTTGCGGGCAATACTCGCTCCTAGCCTTTCCCGCCCGCCAAGACCTCACGCGCTTGGTCGCTTTAGAGGTCCCGGCTTAGCTGGGTAGCCTGAAAAAACAGGCTGATTAGTTACACCCAGTATTGCTTTAACTAGGCTCGCCGAAACTCTCCGCCAGTAGCCGCCGGTAAACGCCGCGCGCGTAAACCGCCTCGCGGCGCGGCGTATCCGCGCCGCCGCCGCTTAAACCGCCCGCGCCCTTTACCGCCACGATTTTATCGGCTTCGGCCCGGTACGCCCCGGCCACCGAAATCCCGTATTCCGGATTCACCAAGCTATAGCAAACGTTCAGCCATTGCGGCTCCGGCGGTTCTTGCCCGCGTAACAACGCCGCCACCGCGCGCGCGCAAGTCTTGGCCTCGGACACGGCCGCGAAAGCGGATTTCGGAATCGGCGCATAGCGCGCCGCATCGCCGACCACGTGCACCCCGGGCTGCAAGAGCGACTCCCCGGTTTCCGGCTTGACCGGACACCAGCCGCCGGCGTCGGTCAAACCGGCTTCGCGCGCGATGGCCGCCGCCCGCTGCGGCGGAATGATATTCAATACCGCGCCGCTAAAACTATCCCCAAAAGCCGTGCTTAAGGTCGCCGAACTCTGCGACAACGCTTGCAACGGATTGTCGGCCAAAGTAATCCATTCCAACAACGCATGTTCGCCGCCGTAACCGTATAATCGCCGCCACGCTTCCTCGAATAGTTTCTGCTTCGAGAAACCGGTCTTAGCATCCAAAATCAGCAGCTTAGAGCGCGGTTTATTCCGTTGCAGCCAATACGCCAGCAAACTCGCCCGTTCGTAAGGCCCCGGCGGACAACGGTAAGGCTCGGCCGGAACCGTCATCACCGCCACGCCGCCATCCGGCATGGCCTCCAATTGCCGGCGCAGCAACCGGGTTTGCCAGCCCGCTTGCCAAGCGTGCGGAAACCGGGCCGTCAATTCCGCTCCGTAACCGTGCAAGGTCCCGTAATCGAATTCTATCCCCGGCGCCACAATCAGCCGGTCATAGCTCAACATGCCGCCATCGGCCAATAAAACCTTACGTTTAGCAAAATCGAATCCCTTGGCCGCGGTTTGCCGCCAAACCACCCCGTAATCGCGCGTCAAACTCCGGTACTCGCGCTCCAAAACGTCCCATTCGCAAAGTCCGGCCAAATACCAATTACTGGCCGGACAGGTCAAATACACCGCTTTCGGCTCCAGCAAAGTCACCGCCAGCCCAGGGTCGGCCAGCCGCAAGGCGCGCGCCGCCGCCGCGCCGGCAAAGCCGCCGCCGACCACCGCCACGTGCGGCTGCCCGCGCATTAATCCGGCGCATCCGCTTAAAGCCAAACCGACGCCGGCCGCGCCGGCCCGGCGCAAAAAACGTCTTCTATCTTGATCGAATCCGCGGCAATGATACATATTCATTCGCCATGAACATGCCCCGCCATGGATGCAGAGGGATGCTCACTCACGGCCTGCACCCCGACCCCGAACTTATACACCATCAAGCCGCCCAAATCCGCGGTCAACAACAGCAATAAATTCAGTAGCGCCGCGGCCAATAAAAAAATATAAGCCCCCGCGCCATGCAAGGTGAAGCGGGCAAACCCGCGCCAGGCGGACAATAACGCCGCCAAGCCGAAAACGCTAATCGCCAAATGCTCGTGCGTCTCCATGATCTGGTGCGTCTCCGCGCCGTGCGGCACGCCCGCCGCCGCCTGCAACCCGGCCGCCACGGTCAGGCCGGCGAAAACGGCGCCGGCGTATAATAAATAAGCCGCCAAACGCCGCCATATCTCCGAATTCCGGATCAGGGCGACGACCTCGGCCGCCAGAAACAAACTCAGCAATACAATCGGAAAATGCACGAATAAGGGATGAATATTAGGCAATGCCGCCAAACCGGGAAATAAATTCGGCAACACTTGGTTGCCCGGCAGGCTCAACAATTGTTCCGCCCACTCCAACCCAGCGTCCACCCATTGCAACAAACCGCCGCCGTCACCGCCTCCATGCACCGAGATAGGTAAAAAAAATAAATTTTCCATGAGAAACCTTAAAAGCGGGAGCGTTGAATCAGTGGCTGATTAAATTATCGGATCATGTGATCAACGGCTCATTGAATCATTAAATTGTTGGAAACCCGCAATGCATCGCTTTGCGTTTCCAACAATTCGCTATCTTGTTGCCGGATAAAAATTGCGTTCAACTTTTCGGCGTTCGCCACTTGCAAACCTTCTGCCTGACCTAGACATAGCAAAGTGGTGGACCAGGCATCGGCGATGGCCGGATCCTCGTGAAACACCGTCACCGCCACCAAATTATGCGACACCGGCCGCCCGGTGCGCGCATCCAAAATATGGCTATAGCGCACGCCGTTGGAATCAAAATAATGCCGGTAAGTGCCGGAAGTCATCACCGACATCGGCGCATCCTTCGGCATGGTGACGATTTTATGCACCGAACGCTCCCCGGCCAGCGGTTTCTCCACCGCGATGCGCCAACCTTGGCCGTTCGGACGGTGGCCGTTGGTTTTCAGCTCGCCGCCGATCTCCACCATGTAATTATGCACGTCGTGCGCCTCCAGCACCTCGCTGATCTTGCCCACGCTATAGCCTTGCGCCTCGGCGGATAAATCCACCCGCACGTCCTCTTGCTTCTTCAGCAAATGCGTATCGTCCACCACTTCCAACTTATCCATGCCCACCCTGGCCAAGCCGGCTTGTATCGCCTCGGGGGCAGGAATCGTCAACGTATCCCCGGTAAAACCCCACATATCGAACAAGGGTTTGATGGTCAAGTCGAAGCAACCGTGACTTAGTTGATAAACCTGCCGGGCAATGTTGACTAAATGCACGATTTCCGGCCCGACCTCCTGGCTTTTTACGGAAGCATTGGCGTTAAAGCGCTCAATGACCGAATCCGGCCGGTAATTAGACAGCGTCTTGTCAAGGCTATCGAACTCCGCTTGCACATCGGACTCAATCGCCTGCGCATCCACCGGCTCTTCAGACCAAAAACTGATATGGTAAGTCGTGCCCTGGGCAAAACCCTGAATCTTTTGCAACGGCGGCTCCGGCGAAGAGCTGCAAGCAGCCAGCGACAAAAACAACAGAAATACAGCACGGCCCAACATCTTCACATTCTCCTAAAATTAACCGAGCCCAATCAACACCTAGCCCGCGCACCCTAAACGCGGGCTCGCCAAGACTAGCCATGGTATTAACCGTAGTAATTACCATAGTATCATCAAGCGCCGCGCCGCGAAACCCGCTATCGCAACCGGCTAACCATGCTTCAAGATTCGCGCCTTATCCCGCTGCCAATCCTTATCCTTGGCGGCGGCGCGTTTGTCATGCAGTTTTTTACCCTTGGCCAGACCGATCTTTAATTTAGCGCGGCCCTTGATCCAATACATAGCCAATGGAATCAAAGTATACCCCTTGCGCTCCACCGCTCCGATCAATTTGCTCAACTCGCGCCGGTGCAACAGCAACTTTTTCTTTCGCACCGCGTCCGGAATCACATGCGTGGAAGCCGAGAGCATCGGCGACACGTGCGCGCCGCACAACCACGCCTCGCCCTTTCTCATTTCCACATAACTTTCCTTCAGCTGCGCCCGGCCGTCACGCAAGCTTTTCACTTCCCAGCCCTCCAGTACCAACCCCGCCTCGAACTGATCTTCAATATGATACTCGTGCGTGGCTTGCCGGTTCAACGCTATGGTATTGTCGTTGGATTTATTATCCTTCTTGGAATTCTTTGCCGCCATATCGCTCCAAAACTCATTTCACACCGGCCCGCGCCTCGCGCCGGCCGCAAACATGCTCCGCGGTTCGCCCGCGGGCGAAACAACCGCCGCGGCCCAGGCAAGCCGCGCCGCATTCGATTACAATAAACCTAAAATCAATTTTCAACTGACTCAAGCGGTGTATTTTGATATTTTACCTAATTAACCCACTAACATAACGATAAAACACAACAGGTGGCAGTATGTCGGAACAACCCAGCGCAATACACAGCCAATGGTCATCGCGCTTCGCATTCATTCTAGCCGCGACCGGCTCCGCGGTCGGTCTCGGCAATATTTGGAAATTTCCCTACATCACCGGCGAAAACGGCGGCGGGGCCTTCGTCTTGATCTATCTGCTGTGCGTACTGCTATTAGGCGCGCCGATCATGATTAGCGAAATCATGATCGGCCGCCGCGGCCGGCAAAGCCCTATCAACGCCATGCTGGCCCTGTCCAGGGAAGCCGCCGCCAACCCTGGCTGGCGCTATCTGGGCTGGCTCGGCATCGCCGCCGGTTTCCTGATTCTAGCTTATTACAGCGTCATCGCCGGTTGGGCGCTGGACTACGTTTTCAAGGCCTTTCTCGGCGAATTCCTGGACCGCGACGCCGGCGAAATACAGAGCCTCTACACCCACTTAATGGCCGATCCTCTGACGCAAATCTTCTGGCACAGCGTATTCATGGCCGCCACCCTCTACATCGTCATGCGCGGCGTCAATGCCGGCCTGGAACACGCCGTGCGCTTCCTGATGCCGGCCCTATTCTTCATCATGCTGTTCCTGGTGGGCTACGCCATGACCTCCGGCGGCTACCAGCAAGGCCTGCACTTCATGTTCCATCCCGATTTCAGTAAAATCGGCGCCAACGCCATACTGACCGCCATGGGGCACGCCTTTTTCACCCTCAGCCTCGGCATGGGGGCCATCATGGTGTACGGCTCCTATCTGCCGCCCCATGTCTCCATCGCCAAAACCACGTTCATCATCGCCGGAGCCGACACCGCCGTGGCATTACTGGCCGGCATCGCCATATTTCCCTTGGTATTCGCCAATCAACTGCAAGTAGGCAGCGGCCCCGGCCTGATATTTCAAACCCTGCCGCTGGCCTTCGGCGAAATGACCGGCGGCTGGCTGTTCGGCGTACTGTTTTTCGTACTGCTATTCCTGGCCGCGCTGACCTCGTCCATCTCCCTGATCGAACCGGCGGTTGCCTGGCTGGTGGAAAACCACGGCCACGACCGCTACCGCGCCAGCCTGCACGCCGGCCTGGCTTGCTGGCTGCTTGGCGTCGGCGTGGCGTTCTCCTTCAATATTTGGTCGCAGCATAAAATTTTCAACAAAAACCTGTTTGAACTACTCGACTTCCTGACCGCCAACATCATGCTGCCCCTGGGCGGACTTGGCATCGCCCTGTTCGCCGGCTGGTTCATGCGCGCCGAGCACAGCGAGGAGGAACTGGAACTGCCGCCGGAGCAATTCCGAATTTGGCGCGCGCTGATTCGCTACGTCGCGCCGCCGGCCATCATTCTGGTATTCCTGCACGCGCTGGGGGTCATGGGCTAATGACCATCGTACAAAAAAGCGCCTTGGTAAAATATTCCGCAAAACAAATGTTCGACATAGTAGACGACATCGAATCCTACCCGCAGTTCCTGCCCTGGTGCAGCGGCAGCCGCGTGTTGCGCCGCGAGGGCGACATCGTGGACGGCGAAATCCAAATCGCCAAGGCCGGCTTCCACAAATCCTTCGCCACCCGCAACCGGCTGGAAGGCGACAACAAAATCCATCTCAGCCTGCTGGACGGACCGTTCTCCAAACTGGAAGGGGTCTGGCATTTTCTGCCGCTACGCGACGACGCCTGCAAAATCTCACTCGATTTAGAGTTTGAAATCGCCAGTAAGTTCGCCAGCCTGGCATTCGGCCCGGTCTTCAACCAAATCTGCAACACCATGGTGGCGTCTTTCATCCAACGCGCTAAAATAATCTATGGAGCAGCCTGAGAATATTGAAGTCGAAGTCGCCTACGCCGCCGGCCCGGAGCGGCAAAGCGTAATCGCCGTCCGCATGCCGGCGGCGTCCACGCTGGAACACGCCATCCTGGCCTCCGGCATCCTGGCGGAATACCCGGAAATCGACTTGACCCGGCAAAAAACCGGCATTTACGGCCAACAACGCCCGCTCGATACGCCCTTAAACGCCGGCGACCGGGTGGAAATATACCGCCCCCTGGCGCAACACCCGATGGAAGCGCGCCGGCGGCGATTGCAAAAAACTTAAAAACTGCTTAGCGAAACCCATGAACCAAGGCAACATCAGCGTCAAACGCCTCAGCGGCGCGGAGTTACACCCCTACATCCCGGAACTGGCGCGCCTGCGCATCGAAGTGTTCCGCGACTTCCCCTATTTGTATGACGGCGACTACGAATACGAAAAAAAATACCTGCAAACCTATATCGACTGCCCGGAAAGCGTCATCGTGCTGGCCTTCGACGGCGATAAAATTATCGGTGCCTCCACCGCCATCCCGCTAAAATACGAAACCGACGAAGTCAAACAACCCTTCCTCGACCTCGGCTACGCGGTTGAAGACGTATTTTACTGCGGCGAATCGGTGCTAGACAAACGCTACCGCGGCCTGGGGCTAGGCGTCAAATTCTTCGAGCAGCGTGAGGCGCACGCCCAAGACCTGGGCGGCTTCAAACACATCACCTTCTGCTGCGTGGAACGCCCCGCCGATCACCCGCGCCGCCCAGCCGACTACACGCCGCTGGACGCGTTCTGGAACAAGCGCGGCTACGTCAAGCACCCGGAACTGAAAACCGAATATACTTGGAAGGACTTGGACGAGCAAGAACCGACCGCCAAACCCATGACCTTCTGGCTGCGAGAAAAACATGACTAAAATCGCCTGCGCCCAATACGACATCGGTTTCCTGGAAACCTGGGATAATTTCGAGGATAAAACCCGCCGCTGGGTAGCCGAGGCCGCCGGCCAACAAGCGGAAATCCTGCTGTTTCCGGAATACGCCTGCATGGAACTGGCGTCACTTTTTTCCAAGGATATTTATTCTTCGTTAAGCGCGCAACTCGACGCACTGCAAATCCTGCTGCCGCCGTATCTGGAATTATTCCGGCGGCTGGCACGAGAACACCAAATTTACATCCAAGCCGGCACCTTTCCGGTGCGTCACGCCAGCGGAGAATACCGCAATCACGCCTACCTATTCCACCCGGCAGGCCAAGTGGATTATCAGGAAAAACTGACCATGACCCGCTTTGAAAACGAACAATGGGGCATCGCGCGCGGCCATGACATCAAAATCTTCGACACCGCGTTCGGCAAAATCGCTATTAACATTTGCTACGACAGCGAATTTCCGCTCTACGCCCGGCAACAAGTAGCCGCCGGCGCCAACCTGATCCTAGCCACCAGCTGCACCGATACCCAAGCCGGTTATTATCGGGTGCGCATCGGCTGCCAAGCCCGCGCCCTGGAAAACCAATGCTACGTGGCGCAAGCCTCCCTCGTCGGCGACGCCCCCTGGTCCGAAGCGGTCGACGTCAACCGCGGCGCGGCCGCCGTCTACACCCCGGTGGACAGAGGCTTCCCGGACAACGGCATACTGACTATCGGCGAATACAACCAAGTGCAATGGGTGTACGCCGATCTAGACTTCGCCAAAATTGAAAAAGTCCGTCATGAAGGCCAAGTGTTTAACTATAAGGATTGGGACAAACAGTACGACGCGCTACTTCAAGCGTAGCGGCAAACCGGCGGCGATGAAATACACTTGGTCGCACACCGCGGCCAGGTCTTGATGCAGCCAGCCCGACTCATCCTGAAACCGCCGATTGATCTCCCCTAGCGGCACTATCCCCATCCCCACCTCGTTGCCGACCAAAATCACCTCCGATTGCAATTCGGGCAAGGTTTCCAGCAACAACGCACGCTGCTCCGCCCAAACCACCCCTTCAGCCGGAGCCATTTCCGGAATCAAACACTGCCCCAACCACAGCGTCAAACAATCCACCAGCAAACAACGCCCCGCGCCGTCATGCTCGCGCAACGCCCGCGCCAAAAAATGCGGCGCCTCCACCGTCAACCACTCAACCGGCCGCCGCTCGGTATGCGCCGCCACCCGCGCCGCGAACTCCGCATCCAATACCCGCGCCGTGGCCACATACACCACCTCCTTACCGCCAGCCGCCGCCGCCCGCTCCGCAAACCGGCTCTTCCCCGACCGCGCCCCGCCAATCACCAACTGCTTCACATTAAAAAAGGGGGGTCAGCGTTGAATGACGCCTGCTTAAAAATTATTTTAAATGAAATCAATCGCTTATAAATTAATAACAACAAGCGATTGAAAAAAATACCGGATTTACGACTTAAAATCACAGTTTCAGGTGACTCGCACCAAATTCCAAGGTTATTGATCAACATCATCATGAATTGTTTTATTTGAATTATTGCCTTAAGGAACCTCTGATTAAATCAGTTTTTCAAGCAAACCTTGGTCTCAAGCAGTTGATTTCAATGGCGCTGAATTTTGAAGCAACGAATTAATCAGAGGCACCTTAAGTAAGTGTCATTCGGGTCAGCGTTAATTTATTTAAGCGAAGAGCTCGTTACTATTGCTAAACCCGCCATAAAATCCCCAGCTTTAATAACAATCCCCCCAATGCACAATCCTTTCCTGGCAAGTAAACAATACTTGCGGATAGTATTGATAAATCACCCAGCGCAACGCCAAATCGCAATATACCAACAACACCGCCCAGCGCGCCGCCACCGCCAGCCAACGCCAAGAACAATTTCCTGAACACCGCCACACCGCCACCGTCCAATACACGATTGGCAGCGCCAAAATGATATGCATGGTAATCCAGCTGGCCACCGTAAAACTACCCTCGGTTATCCGGTAATCGATATACAGCAGCACTGCATTATAAATTAGGAAAAACGGCCAAAACGCTTGAGACAAACGCAAATAACCCAGCCAACTCCAATGCAAGAAATAATAAAGATTGGGCGCAATGCGCACCATCCAATCCGCCGGCGGGGGCGGCGTCATGAGGTAAACCAACAAACCCAGGGCTAATGCAAATGCCGCCGCCTGCGGGCCGTTGATAAAATGCGTGAAGGTGAACAACAAAGACAAGGTATTGTATAGCATGCCATTATTATTATTTTTTTGCTTTACTATGGAATTGGATGATGCAGGAATCGGCTATCCCGCTTAATCGCTGGAAACCTTGCATTTTTCATCACGGCAAGAATTGTCGCCCACAATACCGCCCAAGCGCAAGCGATGCCGCGCGAACCCGGCGTAAAGCCGGACGAATAGCGGCTCGGTCAAGGGCCAACTCAATATGGCGGCCAGCCAGCCAAGCCCCGCTAAAGCGTAAACGGTTTGGAATACCGCCAAGCCTGTCACTAGGCGGCCGTCGGCATGCATGCCGTGTATCTCGGCCATCAAATCCTGCTCAGTCTTACCCAGCAGCGCGGCGTCAAAGCCCTCGGCTCGTATATCTTGCCATCCCAATTTACCATCACGGCTTTTTCGCCGCAACCCGGCAATTTCCCGCCGGCAGATCGGGCAACGGCCATCGTAAAATACGATAAACTCATGGCCGCCAAATCCCGCCCGTTCACTAGACATTATTTCTCGGTATCCCGGCTTAAATCGTCATTGTGACGTAAATTGGCCGCGCGTTCCTGTTTTTCCTTAATCAATACATGGCGCACAAACGCCACACCGCCCACTAAGCTTAATAGCATTACGACTTCTAAAATTTCCCGCATCATGGCGTACCTCCTTCGGCATGCGCTATTCCTTTTTAGCTTACCGCGCGCCGCCATTAAGTCAATCAAACCAAACCCTCGGCGCGCTTCCAGCCGCGGCGCAGGAATTTTTCAACCCGCGCGCCGGCCGGCTTATAAAAAAGAATTCTCCACCAGCCTAGAAACTGCTTAAAATGCTAGAAATTATCAAAAATGGCGGGCTTCCATGACTAAATCCAAGTTGAGCGACTATTTCGACTACAAAAAAGATAACGCGGGCAATCCCTATATGGCGGTCAGCATTCGCGGAATTCTGTTATTGAGACTGCCGGCCACCAACAAAGGCTCGGCCTTCACAGAAGCGGAAAGAACCGAATTGGGGCTGCAAGGCCTGTTTCCGCCGCGCGTCACCAATCTGGAGATTCAAACCCAGCGCCTCTACGCCAACTTTTGCAAACTACAGGATGACCTGGCCAAATACCAATTCCTGCGCGCCACGCAAGAGCGCTCCGAAGTATTGTTTTACGCACTGTTGGAACGACATCTGGAAGAAATGATGCCGATCGTCTATACCCCGACCATAGGCCAGGCGGTGCAAAACTACAGCTCAATCTACACCATGGCGCGCGGCTTGACCCTATCCGCGCAAAATATCGACCATGCCGACGCCATATTAAACGACTACCCGTGGCAAGACATCCGTTTACTAGTGGTCACCGACGCCTCCGCCATCCTCGGCATCGGCGACCAAGGCGTGGGCGGCTTGGCCATCTGCATAGGCAAACTGGCTTTATACACGGTAGGCGGCGGCTTGTGCCCTTTCCAAAGCCTGCCGGTTAGTTTAGATGTCGGCACCAATCGCGAAACCTTGCTCAATGATCCGCATTATTTAGGATTCCCCGCCAAGCGCATCAAAGACCAGCCCTATTTCGAGCTGGTCGAAAAATTTGTCTCCGCTGTGAAACGCAAATGGCCAAAAGCCATCATTCAATGGGAAGATTTTTCCAAACACGTCGCATTCGACGTACTGGCGCGCTATCGAAACTCGATACCCTGTTTCAATGACGACATCCAAGGCACCGGGGCCGTGGCGCTGGCCGGCCTGCTGTCCGCCTGCCGCCTCAAGGGCGAATCCATCACCGCCCAAACCGTGGTCGTCGCCGGGGCCGGCGCGGGCGGCATCGGCGTGGCGCAGGCAATCAAGGAAGGCATGATACACGCCGGGCTCAGCGCGGAACAAGCCGGCCAGCGCATATTCGTCATAGACGGGCAAGGTCTGGTAACCCAAGAGCATGCCACCGAGAACTACAAATTGCCGCTGGCGCAAGCGCCGGAAGCCTACAAAGACTGGAATATCGAGCCGGGACGCGCGCCTACCTTAAGCGAAGTGGTGGCCCACGCCAAACCCGGCGTCCTGCTAGGTCTTTCCGGAGTAGCCGGTCTATTCAATGAAGCGCTAATCAAATCGGTAGCCGCCCATCACCAGCGCCCCATCATCTTCCCTTTATCCAACCCCACCACCAACTGCGAGGCTATCCCGGAAGACATCATCCACTGGACGCAAGGCCGCGCCATCGTCGCCAGCGGCAGCCCTTTCCCGGACGTGACCTACCAAGGCCGACTGTATAACATAGGACAAGGCAATAACGCATTCATTTTTCCCGGCTTAGGCTTTGCCGCGGTATTGGGCGAATGCACCCGCATTAGCGACGCCATGATCACCGAAAGCGCCTATACCCTAGCCGATTACGTCGCCGAACATTATCCCGACAGCGAGCGCATTTATCCCCCGGTCGCCGATCTGAAAAAAGTCAGTATCGCGGTAGCGACCCGCGTGCTGACCAAGGCCATTGAAGAAGACTGCGTCGGACGCCGCGATTTAGCCGGCGTCGACCTAGAAAGCTTCATCAAAGCCAATATCTGGCCCGCCGAGCATCCCGCCATCAAATACGAGCCCGATTTATAGCCCGCCAAACCAATAGAAAGCCCGGCCCGGAATTTTTACTTGCCGCCGCGATCATTTACGACTATATTCAGTATGAGGCCTAGACCTTGATATTAAAACAATAAAAACACTGAGGAGGAAAATCATATGTCCGGCGTAATTGAACTTGCCATCGCAATGCTTATCATCGCATTATTCGCCTTTGCTCCATTAGGCTATTTTATCTACCGCTACGTCGCTAAAAACGGCGAACCGTTCGGCGACATTGAACCGCATGGCGACAGCGAATCACCGCTGCTGAATGCCGTCGGCAAACTGCTCGCCCCGCTTAAAGCCTTGGTTGAAAAAAAATCGCCGACTCCAAGCGAGTAAATCCAAGCTAGGAACAAAAAAAGCCGGGATAAACCCGGCTTTTTTATGCATTGCTCACAGTTTTGTTATTCGCCGCTGTTTACTGGCTACCGCGATTCAAATGCGTTTTTAACTCTTCCTGGAATGACGGAAAATACCCGTCGGATTTGTTTTTGTAATAGTGTTATTTATTGCCGGTTTTCAGATGTTCAATAGCGGTTTCCAAATGTTGGTCAGCTTTAGCGCCGTGTCCGGCATTTGCAAGTTTAATCGCTTCATGCAAATGCTTCACGCCGGACTCAAGATGCGCCTTAGACGGGCCTTTTGCTACCTCAACGGCTTTTTCAGCGTGTTTTACCGCTTGAGTGGCATGCTCGGCAAGCACCCCGACATTACCATGCTTGCCTTCGGTTAATGCGGCGCCGGCATGTTCAATTGCCGCGGAAGCATGTTCTTCCGCTGCAAAAGCGGAAAAACTAGAAAACAATAACGCACTGATTAGTATAATAATTTTTTTCATGTAACGCTCTCCCATTGTGTGTGGAATCTATAAGACAACTTATAAGAGCAAAAGTTCGACAAGAACATCCCTCTTTTCGCAAAAGCAAAGATGGAATGATGCATTCGGCTGTAGTAATTACGCATGGCTGAATAGGATTATGCGTTCTGAACCCTGCTCCCGCATAGACTGGTGAACCTTCCCAAAAAGCCGCGCGAACAGAATCATCATCCTTGATTGACACCCATTGGTCCTGGATGGATATTCTGAAGCTAATTTTTTAGCTGAGTTGTACAAAAGATAGAAAATTACTCGTTTTATGTACAAAACCAATGTGAGAAATTCAGTTAGGCATCAGAGCTTGTATAATTGAATAGCTACCGGCTTACGCCAAAACATATGAAATTAAAAAAAGCGAAAGCGACAAACACAAAAAGGATATGGACCACTCTTCCCACAACAAAATCGTTAGCTTCATCTGGTCTATCGCCGACGACTGTCTGCGTGATGTGTTCGTGCGCGGCAAATACCGCGATGTTATCCTGCCCATGTTCGTGCTGCGCCGCCTGGATTGTTTGCTGGAACCCAGCAAGGAAGCCGTTTTAGAAGAAGTGCGTTTTCAACGTGAAGACGCTGGTATGAGCGATCTTGACTCCATTGGTTTACGTGACGCCTCAGGTTATGTGTTTTACAATACCTCGCGCTTTACCCTTAAAACCCTGCTCGGTAATCACTCGCAATTGGAAGCCAATCTGAAAAACTATCTGGACGGGTTTTCGGATAACGTTAAGGAAATTATCGACAAGTTCGATTTGCGCAATCAGATCCGCAAAATGGCGCAGTCCGACGTGCTGCATGATGTGATCGAAAAATTTGTCAGCGAGGAAATCAACCTGGGGCCGGACGACCGTAAAGGCCCGGATGGCCGCAATCAACCCGGCCTGTCCAATCTGGGCATGGGCTATGTATTTGAAGAACTGATCCGCAAGTTCAACGAAGAAAACAACGAAGAAGCCGGCGAGCACTTTACCCCGCGCGAAGTAATCAAGCTGATGACCAATTTAGTGTTCATTCCGGTCAAGGATCAACTGCCCAACCCGCTAACCATTTACGATCCCGCTTGCGGCAGCGGCGGCATGCTCACCGAATCGCAGGATTTCATTACCGACCCTGAAGGTGAAATCAAGGCAAAAGTCGGTGTGTACCTGTACGGCAAGGAGGTCAACCCGGAAACTTACGCTATTTGTAAATCCGACATGATGATCAAAGGCAACGATCCGGAAAATATCTTGTTCGGCTCCACGCTGGCCACCAACGATTTTTCCGGCAAGCGTTTCGACTTTATGCTGACTAATCCGCCTTACGGCAAATCCTGGAAGACCGAACAAAAAAGCATCGTTGAAGGTAAGGATGTGCTGGATAAGCGCTTTGAGGTCAATCTTGCAGATTACAGCGGCGAAGAGTTCGACTTTTACCCGGCTATTCCACGCTCTTCTGACGGTCAGTTGCTGTTCCTGATGGAAATGGTGGACAAGATGAAACGCAAGTCCGACAGTCCTTTGGGTTCGCGGATTGCCTCGGTCCACAACGGTTCTTCCCTGTTCACCGGCGATGCGGGTAGCGGCGAAAGTAATATTCGCCGCTACATCATCGAAAACGACTATCTGGAAGCGATCATCCAG